>DAIOXD010000164.1:0-4751 GCA_036758145.1 Candidatus Limnocylindrales bacterium | reverse complement strand
TCAGCTTCCGTGGCAACACGAGCTCGGACCTCATCGAGGTCGCCGACCAGTTCACTGACATCGTCCAGCTGGCGCGCGTCGAGAAGGGGACCCGATCGGGCCGCCGCGTCGCGGATGACGATGCGGATCTGTCGATGACCGAGGTCCCCGACAAGCAGACCGAGGGGACAGGGGCCGGTCGTGGTCGTGGTCGCGGTCGCCCTCGCGGTCGCGAAGCCGAGCCCGTGGCCGCTGCAAGCCGGATTCGCGGGCGTGCCCGCCCGCTGGGCGCCGAGCCCGCCGCGCTGCCGAGTGGCGAAGGCGTCGGGGGCGGCCTGGTGGCTCTCCCCGGCGAGCGTCTGGCGCGTGCCGCTGGTTCGCTCTCGGACGCCGACCTGGCGCAGGCCGAGGTCTTCACCCTCGACGACCTCGATGATGCCGCGACCGACGCCGCGGCCGAAGCCGCCGGCGGTCTCCCCGACGGCGAGGACGCACGCCCCGATGACGGTTCCGAGCCCCGCCGCCGCCGCCGCCGTGGCGGTCGTGGCCGTGGTCGTGGTCGCGGTCGGACCGAGGAAGGCGGCCTCGAGGACGCGCCCGCGCTCCCGGCCCGAAGTGCCGCGGCGCCGGTCCGTCCCATCGCCGTGACCGACGAGGACGAGGACGAGGATGTCGAGATCGTCCCGACGCCACGCGGTCCGCGGACGACGCCGTTCGGCTCCGTCTGGGACTCCCAGATCGGGACCCCGGCGGCGGCCTCCGCGGCCCCGAGGGCGCCGCTCGTCGACGAGGAGGACTTCGAGGAACCCGAGATCCCCGAGTACTTGATCGCCGAGCGACGCCAGAGTAGTGCCCGCGGTGGCGGTGGCGGCGGCGCTCGCGGCGGTCGCGGCGCGTATCAGTCGGCGATGGATCGCGAGCGGTACGGCCGAGGCGGTTCAGGCGGTGGCGTCGGGGGCGGAGGCGGCGGCATCAACCGCTATCCCGATGTCAGTGGGCGGAGTCGTTCGATCCTCCCGCCGCGCGAGGATCGCAGCTACGCCCGCGGAGGTGACCGACCGGCGACCGCGCCCGTGCCACGCAATTCGAACGAACCGTGGAGCGACGTCCCGCCAGAGCTCGAAGCGTTGCTTCGAGCCCAGGTCGCGCAGAAGCCGGCACCGAGCCGTGGGGCATCGACACCGACCGCCCCGGCGGCCGAACCGCCCGAGCGATCGGTGGCGACGGACGCGGCCGAGGGCGCGCCGGCCAAGGCGGTTGCCAGGCCCCGCGCCGCGCGTAAACCGGCTTCGGCCACGGCCACGGCCACGGCCGCGGCCGGGACCTCCCCGGCCAAGCCGCGTTCGAGTCGCAAGACGGCATCGGCCGTTGCCGTGGACCCCATCATGGCGGCCGACTCGGACGTCGAGCCGGCCACTCCCGCGGCTACGGCGAAACCACGCGCGACCCGAAAGCCGGCGGCGGCGAAGGCCTCCTCGGCCAAGGCCGAGGCCGGGGGCGATACCCCGGCCGCGGCGGCGTCGAAGCGACGCAGTCCGCGCAAGACGGCGCCGACCGAACCCGCCTGACCCCGGCCATGGATGGTGCCCGGACCCGGGGACAGGCCGCCGCGCTCGCCGCGGTGGCCGCCCTGATCCGGGGTCCGGCGCCACATGCCGTCCTGTTCGTGGGGCCGGACGGGGTCGGCAAGACGACGCTCGCCCTCGACCTCGCCGGCGGGTTGCTGTGCACCGCTGCGCCCACCGACCGGCCGTGCCGGGCCTGTCGCGCCTGCCGGCTCGTCGACGGCGGCGGACATCCGGACCTTCACCGGCTCGGTCCCGTCGGACCGGGTCGACAGGTCGTCATCGGCGGCCCCGACGCGAAGTTCCGGGGCGTCAAGGACCTGATCGGCGAGCTCTTCCTGATGCCCGTCGAGGGCGGCGCCCGCGTCGCGATCATCGAGGGCGCCGACCGGATGAACGAGGATGCGCAGTCGGCCCTGCTCAAGACGCTCGAGGAGCCGCCGTCCGGCGTGACCATCGTGCTGTGCGCCGACCAGGAGGCACGGCTCCTCCCGACCGTCCGTTCGCGCTGCTTCCGCGTCCGTCTCGGGCTGGTCAACCCGCGCGACATCGAGCGGATCGTGGAGGACCACCAGCTTGCCGACCCGCCGACCGCGGCGCGGCTCGGTCGCCTGGCCGGGGGCCGGCCCGGACTCGCGCTCGCCTACGCACGCGCTCCTGACGCTGTCCTCATCCGCGCCGAGCTGACGCGCATCGCACTGGACCTGACCGATGGCCGCGCATCCGCCCGCCTGGCGGCCGCCAGGGCGGCCATCCCGAGAGCGATGGCCCTGGCTGCGCGCCTCGCCCCGGGGGACCCGAGAGCCGAGCCGGTCCCGGCGTCGCGTCGTCGTGGGGCAGCCGCGACCGATGCCGCGGTCGTCCCCGATTCGCAGGCCGCCCCGGTCACGCTCGATGACGACGCGGCGGACGATGGCGTGGACGAGGCGCTCGCTGCGCCCGCCAGGACCCCCGCGACCGAACGACGCCGCGGCGTCGAGATCCTCCTCGGCCTCTGGGCGGACGTCGCGCGGGATCTCGCCCTGGTCGAGGCCGGCGGCGCCCGCTCCGTCCGCGACACGGTGCTCCTCGAGGAGTTGGTGGCGGTCTCGTCCGCGATCCCAGCCGGCTCGGCCGTGGCCTTCCTCGAGCGCGTGGCGCGGGCCGCGGAGCTCCTCGACTCGAATGTCTCACCAGAGTTGATCCTCGATTCGGTCGTCCTTGCCTGGCCGCGTCGCGCGGCAGCCGCCTGACGGTCGCTCCCATGGCGGACGAGCGATCCGACTTCCGGCTCGACGCCACCGTCATGGGCCGCGTCCAGGGCGTCGGGTTCCGGTATTTCATCGTGACGGAGGCGCAGGATCTCGGGCTCGATGGCTGGGTCGCCAACACGCCCGATGGTTCGGTGCGCTGCGTCGCGGAGGGACCGCGCGAGCGGCTCGAGGTCCTGCTCGGGCGATTGCGCGAGGGTCCGGCCGCGGCCCGGGTCGACCGCGTCAGCGAGGCGTGGATGCCGGCGACCGGGACGCTCGGACCGTTCGGGGTGCGAAGCGGGGCGCATCAGGGTGATTGAGCGCTGACCCTATCGGACGTGCGATTCGGGACCGCTGGGCTATTCCGCCGCGGCGCGGTCGACCGTCATCCTCATCCACGATGGAGCCGAACTCTGCCGCCCACGAGCTGCCTGCGCTGTATCGCGCCGTCCTCGACCGTGTCGCCCAGTTCGAGTCGTCCGGCAAGCGCGACGTCGCCAACCGGATCCGGGCCGACGCGACGCGCATCTATTCGCGGGCCTGGGACGATCGAGCCCGACGCGAGCTCCTGACATTGCTGCGTCGCCATACGATCGAAGTCCCCGCCCGTCCGACCGCTCGACGCGATCGCGGCCGACGGTCGGTGCGCGCCGCCTGACGTTCTCGCCCTCCGCCTCGCGGCGTACGCTACCGAGGTGTCCGCCGAGACCATCCGAGAAGCGATCGATCGTTGCCTCGATGCCTATGTCGTCCTCCAGGAGCTCGGCGAGCAGATCGAGGACGAGTGGTCCTACGTCGCCGACCTGACCGACGCCTGGCAGACGCGCTTCGATGAGGTCGTCGCCCACCAAGGCGAGGCGGAGACGCCGGACGAGACCAGCCTCGCCATCGATCTCGCCATCGACGAGATCCGGCGCATCCAGGATCCCCACCGCGCCATCGACTGGCTCTCGACCTTCCCGCAGGTCGTCCTTGTCGCGCTCGGCGAGCGGCCGTGAGATTCCAGGACGCAGCGCGCGATGCCCGGGCAGTCGTGTACGCGGGTATCCAGGCCGAACCGCTCGTGGCCCGGACCGCGACCCTCCTCGCCGACGCAAGCCCGACCCAGCGCCTCCTCGCCCGCGCCGTCATGAACGGCGAGACCGCCGATCCCGTCACGTGGCGGGCGATCTTCCCGACCCTGTTCGGGCCGTCGGCGAGCGGGGACGATGTCGAGACCGCGCGCTCCGAGTCGATCCTCGCCGCGTCGCTCGCGGTCGCGGACCGCGGCGAGCAAGTGCGGAGCCAGGTCCGTGGCGCCCTCATCGAGGAGCTGACCGCACAGCTGCTCGCCCGGCGGGTCGGTGCCGTCGCTGTCCGACGCGAACGACGGATCCTGTTCGACGGCGTTCGCGCCGAGATCCATCCCTATGACGTGACGGTCGAGCGCGACGGAGCGGCCGAGGCGTACGACTGCAAATGGGGCGCCCGCGGGATCAACGCTGATGTCCTGCACCAGCTCGACGATGCACGAACCCACGCGTCGGAGGAAGACGAGCGCCTCTCGGTCGCCCTCGTGGTCTTCGACGCCCGCCATTCGTGCGACGTCCGCCTGGCTCGGCAGACCGCGCCGCACGAGGGGACCGTGCTGGTGACCCTCGAGTCGCTCGGCGAGCTCGCTCGGCCGAACGGATGACTCGCCCCGGCGACCGCGCGACGGATGCGATCGGCGCCATCGAACCCGACGCCTGCTCCGCCTCGTACCGCGTCCGCTTCGACGAGGGTAGTCCGGACGGGCTGATCCGGACCTCGGTCCTGTTGCGCTACGCGCAGGATCTCGCCGGCTATCACTCGACCCACCGCGGGTTCGGACGCGAGTGGTATGCCGGGCGAGGCCTGACGTGGCTGGTCCGGGCGGCCGAGGTCGGGCTGGTCGCGCCCATCCGTGTCGGCGCCGAGCTGGTCGGGACGACCCGGGCGATCGGCCAGCGGCGGG
>DAIOXD010000163.1:0-4765 GCA_036758145.1 Candidatus Limnocylindrales bacterium | reverse complement strand
CGGTCGTGCCCAACCAGTTCGCCCAGGAACAGCGCTACATCGGCAACAACATCGCGATGACGAGGTTGGCCTACGACCTCAACGGTTGGGGCGACGTCCCGTTCGCGGGGGATCAGGTCCTGACCACGGCCCAGATCGCCACCGAGGCCGACACCTTCACGAGCGCTCGACTGTGGGATCCGCGTCCGCTCAAGACGACCCTCGACCAGCTCCAGACCGTCCGCAAGTATTACGACTTCACCGACGTCGACACCGACCGCTACCTCATCGGGGGCGTCAAGCGCCAGGTCATGCTCTCGGCCCGGGAGCTCGCCCTCGATCAGAACCCGAGCGCGACCGGATGGGTCAACACGCGGCTGTACTACACGCACGGGGTCGGGGCCGCCATGGTGCCCGTCAACGAGGTCGGCAGCGAGGGCCAGCCGCAGCTCCTGGTCAGCAACCTGCCGCCGGCCTCCGTCAGCGGCGCACCGACGATCGACCCGGCCCATTCGGGGATCTACTTCGGCGAACGCCCGAGCTCGTACGTCGTGGTCGGGGCGCAACAGGACGAGTTCGACTACCCGACCGGCGAGAGCGACGCCAACGGTTCGATCGGGACGCAGACGCGCTGGACAGGGACGACCGGCATCAAGCTCGACAACACGTTGATGCGGCTGCTCTTCGCGGCGCGATTCCGCGACCTCGACCTGCTGATCAGCGACCAGGTCTCGTCGAGCAGCCAGCTCCTCTTCCATCGCTCCCTGAGCGACCGGCTGTCACGGATCGCACCGTTCCTGCGCTTCGACAAGGACCCGTACCTCGTCATCGATAACGCCGGCCGGATGGTCTACGTCCAGGACGCGTTCACGACGTCGGACCGCTTCCCCAATGCGCAGGCCTTCGATCCGCCGGCCGGGTTCGACCTGTCGGGCCTCGGGAACGCGCCGTTCGACTACATCCGCAACAGCGTCAAGATCACCGTCGACGCCTACGACGGCACGATGCACTTCTACGTCAACGACCCCACCGACCCGATCATCCGGGCCTACGAAGGGGTCTTCCCGAGCCTCTTCGAGCCGTTGTCGGCGATGCCGGTTGACCTGCAGGCCCACCTCCGCGTCCCCGAGGACATGTTCAATGTCCAGACCAACATGTTCGGGCGCTACCACGTCACCAACCCCCAGCAATTCTTCCGCAATGACGATCTGTGGACCGTCCCGGGTCAGACGAGCGAGCAGACCCTGCCGTCCGAGGCGTACTACGTCGAGATGCGGCTGCCAACGCAGCAAGGCGTCGAGTTTCTCCTCCTGCAGCCGATGGTCCCGACCAGTCGCCCGAACATGATCGCCTGGGTCGCGGCGCGGATGGACGCCCCGAACTACGGGCAGGTGCAGGTCTATCGCTTCCCCGCGGACACGACCGTCTTCGGGCCCGCCCAGATCGAGGCCCGGATCGACCAGGACCCGACCATCAGCGCGCAGGTCTCGCTTTGGAACCAGTCCGGGAGCAAGGTCATCCGCGGCAGTCTCATCGTGGTGCCGCTCGATGACACGCTGATCTACCTGCAACCGGTCTACCTCCAATCGACCGGATCGGCGTTCCCGGAGTTCAAGCGGATCGTCGTGGCATCGCCGCGGCAGGTCGTGTGGGCCGATTCGCTCGGTGCGTCGCTCCAGCTCCTCCTGGCGGCGGAAGCCGGTGGGACGCCCAACCCGACCCCCAACCCGACACCGGGCCCGTCACCCGGACCCGGCGAGACCCCAGCCCCGACCCAGACGCCGGGCGGAAGCCCGACCCCGACGCCGAATGCCCAGCTGCCGACCGACGTGCCGGGGCTGATCGCCTTCGCGAACCTCCACTACGAGCTCGCCCAGCAGGCCCTGCGCGATAACGATTTCGCGCGATACGGCACCGAGATCGGGCTGGTCGGGCAAGCCATCCAGCGGCTCGAGGTCCTCGCACCGGGCCTCGCGACGCCGATCCCGGGGGCGTCCACCAGCCCCGCACCGTGAACCGGGGCGGGGTGCTGACGCGGGCGTTGCTCTTCGCGGCCAGCAGCCCGGCCATCTGGCCGCTCGCGCTCGCGACGTTCCTGCTGCGGGGTGGGATCGTGATCCTGGCGCTGCCCATCCTCGTGCTGCCCACACCGGCCGGGCTCGCCAACGTCTTCGCCCCGACACTGACCGCGCTCGTGTTCGGGTCGATCTCCATGGAGGTCTACGTCGTTGGTGGCCTCGCGACGGCCGGCCTGGTCGTGTGGCTCGCGGTCGGCGGATGGGTCGCGGCCGTCCTCGAGGCGGAGGCTGCCCGGATCGTGGCACTCGATGAAGGGGTTCATGCGCCTCGACCCAGACCACTGCCGCGGTCGCATGTTGCCGGCCGGATCCTCGTGGCCAGACTGGTGGCCCTCGTCCCGCTCGCCTTCGCCCTGGCCCTGGGGTCGGTCCGCATCGTGCTGGTCACGTATCGGGAACTGACGAACCCGCTCGACGTCTCGACGCCCCTGGTCATGCGCGTCCTGCGCGAGTCGCCCGAGGTCGTCGCCGCGGTCATCGTCACCTGGATCCTCGGTGAGACCGTCGGCGGGATCGCGGCGCGCCGGATCGTGCTGGCCGGGAACGGCGTCGCGGCCGCCCTTCGGTTCGCGATCGCAACAGGTATCCGCCACCCCGGCTCGACGCTCGCGCGGTTCGGGCTGCCGGCGATGGTCCTGCTCGTCGTCCTCCTCGCCTCGATCGTGGCGGCCGGTTCGGCCTGGTCGGCGGTCGGGGGGGTCCTCGTCTCGGGCTCGGACCCTCGCGCCAGCCTCGCGATCGTCGCGCTCCTCGTCGTCGTGTGGCTCGCCGGGCTGCTGGTGACCGGGCTGGTCTGCGCCTGGCGCGCCGCCATCTGGACGGTCGCCGAGATCGCGCGGGAGGGGACGTTCGGGGGGTCGGCCGACCGCCGACCGGGGGACTGGCAGACCGATCGAACGTCTGCGACGCTGTGACCCGGTCGGCCCCTGGCCGGTCCCGACGGTGAGGTGCACCATGGCGATCAAGACCATCGATTGCGTCGAGTGCGGCGAATCCGTCCCGTACGGGCGGCTGTCGTGCCCCGCGTGCGGGTCCCTCCTCGCGTCTGTCGCCGGCGCCCGCCGACCGACCGTCCGCACCACGAAGGCTGTCCAGGTCGCGACCGCGGACGACGAAGCGCCCGAGGTTGCCGCCGCACCCGTGGTGACAGCCGAACCCGCCGCGGCAGCCGAACCGCTCCCCTCACGGCCGGTCATCGGGCCGCTGCTGGCGCCCGAGCCCATCGAGACGGAGGGGACCCTGTGGCCGCCCCTCCTCGAACCGGCACCGACCCTCTCGCCTCGGCCGTACCAGGCCGTCGAAGTCGAGCACCACGTGCCGCATGACACGATGCCGACCCAGCCGAGCGCGTACCGTCCGTCCACCTATTCCCCGACCGACGGACCGGACTGGTCGGATGCGACCGCCGCCGGGGGGGCCGCCGCGACCGCCGCTACCGCCACCGACGCCGCTGCGGCGACCGGAAAGTCCACCGGGTCGTCCATGATCGATCCCGCTCGCTTCGCCGAGATCGCCACCTGGTTCGCCATCGTCGGGGCCGCGATGGCCGTTCTTGGTTTCCTCCTGCCGTGGTCGAGGGTCGTCATCGGGGCCTCCGGCGTCGGTGGCTATTTCGACGGCTGGGGGCTCGCCAGCCCGACCCATGTCTTCGTGGTCCTCGGCCTGCTGGCCGTCCTCGCCGTGGAGATCCTCCGCGCTCCCGTTCCGACCTGGCTTCGCACCGGGATCCCTGGCCTGGTCCTCGGCGGCCTGATCATCGGTCTGGTCTGGCCGTATGTCGTCGGCCGGCTCGGCGCGGACATCGGCGTGCTGGTGGCCGGGCTCGGTGGACTGGCCTTGATCATCGGCGGGTCGGTGGCTTCTTGGGCGACCCGTCACGGCGAGGTCGAGCAAGCCGTCTGAGGACGGCAGCGCATCGTGCCGGCTCGGGAACCTCCCCTGCTACACTGCGCCCGAGCGAGATCGGACCGATCCCGACCCCTCCACTGGGGCCGACTGAAGCCGACGGAGGCATCGACCAAGGCGCATGGATCAGATTCTCCAGACGATCGGACAATCGCTCCAGGGCATCTTCGATAGTCAGATCGTCCAGGTCGGCGCGCGGCTGATCGGCCTCTACCTGGTCATCATCTGGCTGGCGACCGCCTACTGGGCGTTCCGGGATATGCAGCAGCGGTCGGACAACCCGATCCTGCCGTATGTCGCGGCCGCGGGGATCATCCTCTTCACTCCGATCTTCTTCATCTTCGCGGTCTGGGTCTACAAGATCGTCCGTCCGCACGAGAAGATCGGCGAGGTCTGGGAGCGGAACCTGGCCGAGGAGGCGCTCCTCGCCGAGGTCGAGTCGATCCACCACTGCCCGACCTGCGAGAAGCGGATCGACGACGAATGGATCATCTGCCCGAACTGCCGCACGCGACTCAAGCGCGTCTGCCCGAACTGCAGCCGCCTGGTCGGGATGGATTGGTCGCTGTGCGCCTGGTGCGGCAAGGACTTCGAGCGTCGGGAGGTCCCGGCCGCCGCCGCCGTCGAATCCATCGGTCGCGGGCGTGATGCGACCGGCCGGGTGGCCGTCCCGGCCACGACCGGCGGCTCCTCGACCACGCCCACCGCGCTGCCGTCATCGATCCGCACGCCAGGCTCCACCCGTTCCGCGAGCGGCCAGCTCCCGGCGTCCGCCCAGGATCCGCTCCCCGAGCGTTGAGCTC
>DAIOXD010000162.1:0-4777 GCA_036758145.1 Candidatus Limnocylindrales bacterium | reverse complement strand
TGCGAGCTTGCCGGTTTCGATGGTCAGCGTACGACCACCGATCTGCGTCTCGAATGTGTGAGACAAGGGAATGGTTCCTCCTTGGGTCGTGGAGGAGGACGACGACCTGCTGACAGGTCGGCCGACTGGGCCTATGGGCGTCGGATGCGACAGGACCCCGGTCTGTGCCGGGGCCCAGGGCGGCGACGCCTAGCGGCGGAGTCCGAGCCGTCCGATGACGACCCGGTAGCGCGCGCTGTCCTTCTTCATGAGATATGCAAGAAGGCGGCGGCGCTGGCCGACGAGCTTGAGGAGACCGCGGCGCGAATGATTGTCTTTGGGGAAGCTCTTGAGATGCCCGGTCAGCTCCTTGATCCGCTCTGTCAAGAGCGCGACCTGGACTTCCGGCGATCCGGTGTCACCTTCCTTGGTGGCAAACCCGGTGATGATCTCCTGCTTCTCTTCCCGCGCCAGCGGCACTCGTTCCTCCGAACACGACGATTGATGTTTCTTCCATCTATGACCGGCGGATGGTAGCAGGGTCGGCCCGAAGCGGCAAACGTGGCGGGCCTTGGCGAGCGTGCGGGCCCTCGCCAACCGGTTGCGCCCGACCCGTTGGATGCGGGCTCCGGAGCGATATTCCGCTAGGTCATGAGATTCGGCCTCGGCACGCTCGGCCAGGCCTCATTTCCGTCAGATACAGGTCGTTGCCACGGTCGATCGGGCCCGGGCGCATGACTGAGCGGAATGCCAGGCGTGCACCGGTCCGCGCCCTTCTCCCATACGTGCGCGGGGTGCACGCTAGGGCGGATCCGGGCGGCCATCGTCCCCATGCGGTCGCCACCTGCACGTATGGAGCCCGATCGAGCCGTCCCGGCCACGTTCTGACCGCGATTCACCCCACGTCCGCGCTAGTGTGCGTGGGGCGCGAGTATGGGAGGAACGGCGGGACGAGCGCTGCGGGACAATGACGCCATGCCCAGGCTCGACAGGATCTACACCCGCACCGGCGACGAGGGGATGACCGGGCTGGGCGGCGGCCAGCGCGTCGCGAAGGACTCCCTCCGCGTCACGACCTATGGCACGGTCGACGAGCTCAACTCGCAGATCGGCGTTGCCCTCGCCATGGGCCTGTCCGAGCGCCTCGCGGCCGAGCTCGTACCGATCCAGAACCAGCTCTTCGACCTCGGCTCCGACCTCGCCACGCCCGCCACGAGCCAGGCTCGCCATCCGGTGCCTGCGGTCGCGACGCGCCACATCGAGCGTCTCGAGGCGATCATCGACGAGCTCAACGGCGTGGTCGGGCCGCTCACCAACTTCCTCCTGCCCGGCGGGTCGCCCGGCGCCGCGCAACTCCATGTCGCCCGCACGATCTGCCGCCGCGCCGAGCGGAGTGCGATGTCGCTGGCTCGCGGCGAGGAGATCGGCCCGACCGTCCTGCCCTACCTCAACCGCCTCTCGGACGCGTTGTTCGTCATGGCCCGTTATGAGAACCATGAACGTGGCGTGACCGAGCCGCTGTGGGAACCGGGGGCCTGATGTCGCTGCTGTCGAGACTCAGGCGCGCACTGTCGGGAGGATCGTCTCCGCACGAGGCACCCGACGAACCCGCCTCGCGCCACGATCGCCGCGAGGCGGGGCGGGAACGGCACCACGAGACCGGCGGACCCGCCTGGGATGCCGATGACCGGATCGAGGATCCGCCCGGTTCGGGCGCCAGGAACCCCGACTCGGCGCCGGAGATCCTCGGCGGCGGCTGACCGCGCTCAGGACGGGGTCAGCACGACCGTGGCTCGACGACCGGCCATCTCGCCTCGCAGCCACGCGTCCCCGCCCTCGATCCGCAGGCTCAGCGGTTCGCCGTCCACCGCGACCGGGTAGTCCCCTTCGGGCGGGAGCGCGACCGGCAGCGAGAACTCGAGGTGCGACCAGCCATCCCGGACGTCGCCGATCTCGCCGCTGATGGATACCGGCCGGCCGAGGAGTCGAGCCGCCCCGGACAGGTCGCCCGACCCGATCGCGGTCCGGATCGTCGAGCTGCGAACGTCCTGGCCGTCGAGGGTGAAGGTCGGGATCACGACGACCTCGAACCGATCCCGTGCGCCAAGCTCGGCAAGGGCAGCCGGCGTGCCCCGGCGTTCGAATCCGAACGCTGCATCGGGCGTCATCAGGAACCCGCGGAGCGCCACCCGGGCACGGATCCGCTCGACGAAGGCGTCGTACGCTGTCCCCCGGAGGGCCGCATCGAAATGTTGGACGACCGTGACGGCGACGCCGGCGGCCTCGAGGCGCTCGAGCCGTTCGCGGGCGTCCAGCAGGAGCGGGGGCGCGTGACCCGTCAGGACCTCGTCGGGATGATGGTCGAAGGTGATGACCGTCGGGGTGGCGTCGCGCGCCTTCGCCTCCGAAACGAGGTGTTCGAGCAGGTACGCGTGGCCGAGATGGAGCCCATCAAAGACGCCGACGACGACGAAGATCGGGCCGAGCGGCGCGCGTAGCCCGTCGATGCCCTCGCAGATCACCATCGACGGCTCAGGCGACGGGTGCGGCCGGGGCCGGGGTCGGCGTCGGAGCGATGAAGACCTTGTCCGGGGCGAGCCGGCCCGCGGCCGCGGAGGCGATCGCAACGAGGTTCCCCCCCGGATCGGTGAGTCGATACTGCTCCGCCGGCCCGGGCAGACCGCCAGCTGGGCGGATGAACTGGCCGCGCGCGACGGCCGCGACCTCGTCCGGGGTCAGCGTGACGACAGGGAACGACTCCAGACCGGTATCCAACGGACGAAGGAACAGCAGAAGACCCGCCGGTCCGTCAGCGGCTGCAGCCCGGATCTCGTCCAATGGCGTCGCCGCATCGAGCGTGAACGGACCCGACGCGGTGCGCGTGAGAGCGCCCAGGTAGGCGGCACTCCCGAGGCCCTCGCCGAGGTCGCGCGCGAGCGCCCGGATATAGGTGCCTGCCGAGCAGACGACGTCAAGAGCGGCGATCGGCCGGTCCGGGTCGGTCTCATCCCACGAAACGAGATCGAAGCTGTGGATCGTGACCTCGCGCGACGCGAGCTCGACCGTCTCGCCGGCGCGCGCCAGGGCGTACGCCCGTCGGCCGGCG
Organism: Candidatus Limnocylindrales bacterium; assembly: GCA_036758145.1. Taxonomy (GTDB): domain Bacteria; phylum Chloroflexota; class Limnocylindria; order Limnocylindrales; family CSP1-4; genus SPCO01. The sequence goes on along the minus strand of DAIOXD010000162.1, from coordinate 1,692 downwards.
ACCTTGATCGCGCTGTAGGCGGGTGGCCGCTGCGAGATCGTGCCGGTCAGCCCGGGGAGTGCCGCCTCGACCGCCTCGCGGGTCGGTGCGGGTCCCGTTGCCGGCGTCAGCTCGCCCTCGAGGTCGTCGGTCGTCGACGCGGCGCCGAAGCAGACGGTGGCCCGGTAGGCCTTGCGGTCGCCGAGGTGGTACTCGACCACGCGCGTCCCGTGGCCCAGGAAGAGCGGCAGGACGCCAGACGCGAACGGGTCAAGCGTCCCGCCGTGACCCACGCGCTTGGTGGCGGCCAGTCGTCGCACGAGCGCGACGATGTCGTGCGAGGTCGGGCCGGCCGGTTTCGCGACGATCAGAATCCCGTCGAGGCCGTGCCCCAGAGACGAACGCGCCACGATCAGCGGTCCAGCGCGGCCACGAGCCGGTTCGCCTCGGCGAGGACGGGTGGGCGCGCCTCCTCGAGCGGAGCCTCGATCGAGGCTCCGGCGGCTCGAGCGTGCCCGCCACCGCCGAATCGCCCGGTCAGGACGGTGGCGTCGACGCCGCCGGGCCTGGTCCGGACGCTGACCCGCGTCGCGTTGCCCGACTGCTTGAACAGGATGGCCACCTCGGCCGCCTCGGCCTGGGAGAGGAGGTCGATGATCCCCTCGGAGTGCGCGCGCTCGGCGCCGGTGGCGGCGATGTCCGCGTCGGTAAGGCTCGACCAGACGACCCGCCCATCGTCCGCGCTCTCGAGGCGATCGAGCACGATGCCGAACAGCCGCAGCTGCGCGTCCGGCTTGGTCCGATAGAGGCGACGCGAGATGTCGGCGAGCGGCGCCCCGGCCTCGACGAGGGCCGCCGAGACGACGAGCGTGCGCGGCGTGGCATTCGGGTGGGCGAAGGTCGCGGTGTCCATCACGATGCCGGCCATCAGCGCGGCCGCGAGCGCGCCACCATCGGCATCGAGGCCGACGCCGAGCCGAAGGGCGAGCAATGTGACCATCTCGCACGTGGCCGCCGCGGAGGGATCGATCCAGTCGGCCCCGCCGGCCGCATCGTTCGAGGCGTGGTGGTCGATGATGACTCGCGGCAGTCGTTCGAAGAGCTCGGCGTGTCGAGCGGCGACCTCGCCGATCCGTTCGAGCGAACCGCAATCCGAGATGACCAGCAGGTCGTACGTCGCGGTCGTGTCCGGATCGGTGCGGAACCGCTCGATGCCGGCCAGGAAGCCGTAGAGCGGCGGGACCGGATCCGTACAGACGGCGTCGGCGGCACCACCAAGCGCCTCGACGAGACGAACGACCCCGAGCGTGGCGCCGAGCGTGTCGGCGTCCGGGTTCTCATGGCTGACCGCGAGCACGCGCCGGGCGCCGCGCAATCGGTCGACGACGGCAGCCGGCACGGCGTCGAGGTAGGGCGCGAGGTCGACCGTCATCGGGACGGCCGCCGCGCGGACTTGCGGGAGCTCGGCGGTCGTTGCCCGTCGCGATACCCACGCGGACGGGGTGGTACCGGTGGCCGGACCGCGGAGGGCGGCTCATCGGCGAGGTCCTCGGGCCGCGGGAGGCGCGGGACGGGTGTCGGGAGCGATTCCGCGATCGGGCCATCGGGCGCCGGGACCGCCCCGGTCTCGATATCGGCGAGGAGGCGGAGGATCCGCGTTCCGCGTTCGGCGGTGTCGTCGAGATGGACGTGGAGGTCGGGGATGCGCTTGAG
>DAIOXD010000161.1:0-4809 GCA_036758145.1 Candidatus Limnocylindrales bacterium | reverse complement strand
CGGTGCGGGGTCGTGCCCGGCGAGGCGGACGGCATACAGCGTCCCGAGTTCGCCCCAGACCACCATCCGCCGTGCCTCGACGTACCCCCCGTCGAAGCGGCGCTGGAACCCGAGCTGGAACGGCACGCCGCTCCGGTCGATCTCGGCGGCCACGGCGAGCGTGTCCTCGAGGTCGACCGCCAGTGGCTTCTCGCAGAAGGTCGGCAGACCGAGCCGGACGGTCGTGCGGATGAGGTCCGCGTGGGCGCTCGTGGCCGCGGCGATGACGACGGCGTCCGCGCCGTCGAGCGCGGCATCGATCGTCGGCGTCGCCGTGGCGCCGACCTCGGCCGCTACCTCCGCCGCCCGGGCCGCGTCCGCATCGGCCACCACGACCTCGTCGACCCCGGGTGTCTCGTTGAGCAGTCGCGCGTGCAGCCGCCCGATCCTGCCGGCACCGAGGAGCGCGATCCTCATGACCGCGCCCCGCTGGCGATGGCGCCACGTCTCGCGCCGGCGCGTCGCAGGGCGCTGGCCAGGACCCGGCGGCCGATCGCCGCGCTCTCCGACGGGGGTCCCCAGCAGCTGTCCTGCTCGATCATCAGCCAGCCGTCGTAGTCGCGGTCAGCGAGGGCCTCGATGACCCCGTCCAGGTCGAGCAGGCCCGCGCCGAGCTCGGTGAAGAGGCGTGCCCGGATGGCGTCCCCGAACCCGCCCAGCGCACCGGCGCGCAGTCCTTCGAGCACGTACGGATCGACGTCCTTGAGGTGGACGTGCGTCACCCGGTCACCCAGGTCGCGCAGGGCCCGGACCGGATCGCCGCCACCGACCAGGAGATGCCCGACGTCGAGGGCGATGCCGACGAGATCGGGATCGAGACCCTCGGCAAGCCGCTCGACTTCGGCCTCGGTCTCGACGAACGTCCCGCCGTGGGGATGGAATGCGACCCGATGGCCGTTCTCGCGGGCCAGCGTGGCGACGTCGTGGACGACATCGATCAGCGCGTCCCAGCCCGCATCGGTCAGGACCGGCGTTCCCTGTTCGGTCGCCCGGGCGACCCGTTCGTGGCGGCCATCGGACAGGTCCAGCGCGATCACGAGCACCTCGCCGCCGCCCTCGTGGAGCAGTCGCAGCCGTTCCCTCGCGACCGCGGGCGCATCGGCCGTCGGGCCGTCCACGGTCGCCGGCAGCGAGACGTAGACCTCCGCCAGCCGGAGCCGCCGCTCGTCGAGCGCGTCGCGCAGCTCGGGACCCTCGGGGAACCCGATCCCGAACTGGACGCCCTCGAAGCCCGTCCGGGCGACCTCGTCGAGGATCGAGAATGCGTCGGTCCCGAGCCGGAGGTCGGCGAGGTCGACGTTGTTCCACAGGATCGGGACCGTCCCGATCGATGTCCCGGGCAGGGCGTCATCCGGTCGGCGAAGGGACGCGCGCAGGTCGGGTCGCTCGGGTGCGACGGCCTTCATCGATGCTGCTCCTCCGCGACGCCGGCGGCCCATCTCGCGCGCTGCTCGGGATGGTAATCCGGGCTGGGAGCATCCCACCAGCCCGTCTTGTCCGGCCCCGCGACCGCGAGATCGCGATCGACCTTGATGTGGACGAGCGAGGGACCGCCCGACGCGAGCGCCCGGCGGACGGCCGGTTCGACCTCCGCCGGATCCGCGACACGCTCCGAGTGCAGCCCGAAGGCGCGCCCGATGTCGTCGAAGGCGGGTGAGTAGATCGACCCATCGGGCGTCACGAAGTCGGTCCAGGCGGACCGCCCGAAGAAGGTCTCCTGTCCGCCCTTGATGCTGATCCAGCCCGAGTTGTCGAGGACGACCGCGCAGACCGGGGTCCCGGCCAGGACCGCCGTCTGGAGCTCCTGCATCGATTGCAGGAAGCTGCCGTCGCCGGAGATCGAGAGGACCTGGCGCTCGGGTTGGGCGAGCTGGGCGCCGATGGCGGCGGGCAGCTCGAAACCCATCGTCGAGAAGCCGCCCGAGGTCAGATGGGTGCGCGGCAGGCGGGTGACCCAGCGTTGCTTGACCATCCCCTGCGGCAGGCCGGCTCCGGTCACCACGATGGCGTCTTCCCGGGTGGCGCGCTGGATCTCGCGGACGGCGCGGGCCATCGTCATCGGGACTCCCGCCGAGCCCGACTTGATCTCCACCTGTTCGAACCAGGCGGCCTTGAGCCGGGCGATCTCCTCGGCATAGGGCGTGCCGCGGTAGGTCGACGGTCCGCCGCCCGGCCCGAGCGCATCGAGCAGGTCGAGCAGGCCGGCCTTGGCATCGCCGACGAGCGGGACCGCGACCGGGTAGTTCTTGCCGATCTCGCGCGGGTCGATGTCGAGCTGGATCAGCTTGGAGGGCGGGATCGCGAAGGTCACGCCGCGCCGATACGAGGAGGCCGACCAGTCGGTGAAGCGGTTGCCGACCGAGACGATCACGTCCGCCGAGGCGGCCAGCGCGTTGCCCGAGGTGGCCGATGTATCGCCGATGGTCAGTCCGGCCAGCTCGTGCGTCTCGTCGATGGCGCCCTTGCCGTTCCAGGTCGTGACCACCGGCGCGCCAAGCCGTTCGGCGAGGGCGGTCACTTCGGCCGACGCCTCGGCCGTGATCGCGCCGCCGCCGGCCACGATGACCGGGCGTTTGGCCGAGCGGAGGAGCGCCGCGGCCCGCTCGATGTCGTCGGCGGCCGGCCGGATCCGGCCGCGGGCCTCGCGCTGCGCGGGGTCGGGGAGGGCGACCTCGGCGGTGTCGGCCAGGACGTCCATCGGCATGTCGAGCAGGATCGGTCCGGGCCGGCCCGAGACCATCTGGTTCCAGGCGCGGTGCAGGACGAACGGCAGCTCATCGATGCGCGATGGCTGCCACCACTCCTTGACGACCGGTTCGAAGATCCGGGGGTTGTCGGCGACATGCCGCCGCTCGAGTTCCTGGAGGAGGCCGGCGCCGCGCATGTACGTGTGGGGCGAGCCGGTCAGCAGCGCGACCGCCGTCGAATCGACGTAGGCCGTCGCCATCCCGACGACGGTGTTGGTGGCTCCCGGTCCGATGCTCGTGAAGGCGAGGATGGGCCGGCCGGTCGCTCGGTAGAAGCCGTCGGCAAGGTGGACGGCGGCCTGCTCGTGCATGACCTGCACGGTCCGGATCGCATCCTGCCGATCGAGAAGCGCATCGGTCAGTGCCCAGCTACCGTGGCCGGGGATCCCGGCCACGACCGGAACGCCCTGCCGGATGAGATACTCGACCACGATCTGCGCCCCCGACAGGCGCTGGCGACCCGCGGCGTCGGACAACAGGGACCCCTTGCGCTTTCGAGGTAATCGATTACATTTGGGTGGCGGAAGGGTAGCACGGTGGGGCTCCCTGTCAACGCCCGAACCGGGCTCCGATGCGGCGAACAGTGGAGGCGACACGATGGCGACGCTCGCAAGCCGATCGGCGCCGCCGCTGGCCGATAGTCCGCTCGGGCGGACGATCGCGACGACCGACACCGACATCTGGAACGACTCGTGCGCGGTCGACGAGCTCGCGTACGCGATCTCGTATGGCGCCGTCGGGGCGACCGCGAATCCGACCATCGTGGCCGATGTCTGGAAGGCCGATCCCGGGCGCTGGCGCGGCCGCGTGCGGGCGATCGCCGAGGCCCGTCCGGACGCGTCCGAGGTGGACCTCGCGTGGGCCATCGTCGAGGAGATGTCGCTGCTTGCGGCGCCTCTCCTGATGCCCGCCTTCGATGCGTCGGGCGGGCGACAGGGCCGCCTCTCGGTCCAGACCGACCCGACCCTCTTCCGCTCGTACGACCGGATGCTGGAGCAGGGGACCGGCTTCGACGCGCTGGCGCCGAACATCATCGTCAAGTTCCCGGCCACCTCCGTCGGGGTCCGGGTGATGGAGGAGGCGACCTACCGCGGCGTCAGCGTCAACGCCACCGTCTCGTTCAGCGTCGCACAGGCGATCGCTGCCGCCGAGGCGGTCGAACGCGGCCTTCGGCGTCGCGAATCGGATGGGCTCCAGGTCGATTCGATGGGGCCGGTCATCACCCTGATGATGGGCCGCCTCGAGGATTGGCTCCGGGTCCAGACCGAGCGTGACGGCATCGTCGCCGACCCGACGGCGCTGCCGTGGTCCGGCGTCGCGGTCTTCAAGCGCGCGTACGCCGAGTTCGCCGCGCGGGGCCTCCGGGCGAGGCTGCTGGGCGCGGCCATCCGCCACCACCTCCATTGGTCGGAGCTCATCGGGGGCGACATCGTGATCACGATGCCGGCGGTCTGGCAGCGCCGGTTCAACGCCTCATCGATCGAGGTCCGGCCGCGGATGGACGATCCGGTCGATCCGGCCATCGTCGACGAGCTGCGGACGCGATTCCCGGACTTCGTGCGAGCGTACGAACCCGACGCGTTGAGTCCCGAGGAATTCGATGCCTTCGGTCCGACCGCGCGCACGCTGCGCTCGTTCATCGGCTCGTACCACGAGCTCATGCATCAGGTTGCCGACGCGCTCGTCCCGAACCCAGACGTGCGCCCCGCCGGATGACTGCGCCGGGGATCCACGCGAGCGCCCTGCCCAACGATCTGCCGCCCGACCGGCTTCGCCATCGCGCCGACGCTGACGGCCACGTGGCGATCGATCCCGGGACGGCGGGTTGGCGCTACCTTTCGTACGAGACCGTGACCCTGTCGGGTGCGGATTCGGTCGAGATCGGCGGTCCGGATCGCGAGACAGCCGTCGTGCTCCAGTCCGGCGGTGACGCGGTCGTCACCGAAGCGGCCGGCGAACGGCACGTGCTCGAGGGCCGAACCTCGGTCTTCGACGGCCTCCCATCGGCCTACTACCTGCCGGC
>DAIOXD010000160.1:0-4872 GCA_036758145.1 Candidatus Limnocylindrales bacterium | reverse complement strand
AGCTGGTCGACGCGCTGGTGTGCAGGTTGATCGGGCACATGGCGACCTTCGTGACGGGCGTGATGACGCTCGTGAACAGGTTGACCGCCCCGTACAGGTAACTGACGCCGTACAGGCTCGCGACGCTCTTCCCGTTGATCGCGCTGATCCGGTACCAGGACGAGGCCCAGTACGTCCCGCCAGCGCACGTCGCACGCCAGGAGCCGCCCGAGACGGTCGCGACCACGGAGACCTTGGCAGCGGTCGGGATGGAGACCCGGGTCGTCGAGCTGGTCGACGCGCTGGTGTGCAGGTTGATCGGGCACATGGCGACCTTCGTGACCGTGGCCCCCAGTACGTCACTCGGGAGCGACACAGACGCAACGACGAAGGCGAAGGCCGCCGACAGGAGGGCCGTGCTGAGCACGGCGGGCAGCGTCGCGTGACGGGGATTTCGGGCGACAGGGGACAAGACGGGTACCTCGAGTGGCAGGAACCCGAGCTTCGTTCACGCTCAGCGTCCGGGCAATGACCCGTAGGGGCCAATCGGTACCGGCCCCGATGGGTCAGGGGCCGAGGGGGACCACTGCCGGTCGGCTAGTCAGCTCAGTGGGCCGGACCGGATGACCCAGGCGGACAAGGTCCCCGGCCCGGAGGCGCCGGCCGCGTCACTAACATCGACCCACAACCATGTCGAGCCCGCGAGTACGACGGCGCTCCCGGCCGGTCGCCGATCCAGCAGTCGCCCTGGAGGGCAGTCGGAGTCGCTGCCGCACAGGAGCGATGCCCAGACGTCGACCGTGGTCGGGCGGGGGAGTGCAGGGTCGGCGACAGCCACCAGGACGGCGCGGGCGATCGCGGCGCAGCGGACCTCGGGGACGTCGTGGCAGGTGAGTTCCGGGGGCGGCCCGGATGCCGCGGCAGGGGTGGGCGTGTCGGACGGCGCGGCCGCCGACGCGGCTGGGGCGGCCGACAGGGCAGGAGGAACCGTGCTGGCCGCTGCGACCGCCCCGCCCGAAGCGCCGGTCCCGGCCGGCGTTCGTCCCGCCAGGGCGAGCCCACCGACGACTACGCCGATCCCGATCGCGACCGTGGCCGTGACTTCCAGGACCCGGCGGCTGCGACGGCGGGTGAGCGTGGTCGGGTCGATCCGGTACTCCACGGAGGTAGCGTACTCGCAGCTGCAGGAAGGCCCTCGACACCCCATCCCGTACTTGAGCGGATTACGATCGGCGCCCGTGTCGATTCCGGCCGTGCCCCTGGGAATCGACTCCTCATCCGTCGCGGCCTCGTGGCGCTCGAACGTGCCGGGCGTCTCGGCGGCGCACTCGGACCCTATGCGCTCCAGGCCGCGATCGCCGCCTGCCACGCCCGCGCGGCGACCCCCGAGGCGACCGACTGGACGAGGATGGCGGCACTCTATGACGCCCTCGCACCGCTCGAGCCGTCACCGATCGTGGAGCTCAACCGGGCCGTCGCCATCTGGATAACGTTCGGGCCGGCCGCCGGGCTCGAGATCGTCGATGCGCTCGTCGCCGAACCATCGCTCAAGGCGTACCACCTCCTGCCCAGCGTTCGTGGCGATCTCCTGGCCAAGCTCGGACGCGACGGCGAGGCGGCGACCGAATTCCGGCGGGCGGCCGAGCTGACGCGCAACACCCGCGAGCGGGCGTTCCTGCTCGAGCGCGCCGACACGAGCGCGGCCAGGCGACGAACCCACTGACCGGGTTCGAACGAATGGGCGTACCATCGAGGGGTCGTACAGGTTCCGCGAGGGGTCCAACCTGAGCTTCGGTCCGGCCACACATCCCGGGCGCAACGGGAAGCCATCCCGCAGCAACGCTCGGAGTCCTTCGTGGCCCTCGCCCCATGGATCGCACCGGCCGTGCTTGCCGAGTACGTGCACAACGCCGGGATCCGCCTGCGGCGCCAGTTCCGTGGTCACAAGCGCCATCCCGGCGGCGCGGCCTCGATCGTCCGCGCCTGCGTCGAAGCATGCTGGAACGGACGGACATTCACCGCCAGCCCCGGCCACTTCGACATGTTCTGGACGCGCGACTTGGCGTTCACGGCGCCATCGCTGATCCGTCTCGGTCACGGGCTGCGCGTCCACGATTCGCTGGCCTACGCGCTCGGGGTCTGGGCCCGGCGCCGCCGCCACATCACGACGACCATCCACTATTTCGACCGCCCGGGCGATGTCTACGAGTATGGCGTCGATTCACTGCCGCTCTTCCTGGCCGCCCTGCGGGCCTCGGGTGCGACCTGCCTGGTCGAGCGCCACCGGCCGTGGCTCGAGGCTGAGATCGCCCACTACTACGACACCGTCGTCGACCCCACGACCGGCCTCGTCCGGTCCGACCGGAAGTTCAGCGCGCATCGCGACACCGTGGTCAACCGGTCGAACGCCTATGGCAACACGATGGTCGCGCTGCTGGCCAAGACGATCGAGGAGACCGGCTGGTTCGTCTCGCCCTTCGCCCGCCACTTCCGCGGGGACTACGGCCGACTGCTCCTCCAGCACTTCTGGGTCGACGATCATTTCCGCGATGCGCTCGGCGACGAGACCGTCTCGGGTGAGGCCAATATCTGGCCGTTCTACACCGGTGTCGTCGGCGATCCGGACCGCGTGGCGGCCGCGCTGTCGTATCTCGACATCAACGGCTTCTGCGACCCGTACCCGCTTCGCTACGAGACCAGCCGGCGCCCCGAGCGCGAGGTCTGGTTGACCCGCCACATCCTGCCCGACTATCAGGGCAGCACGGTCTGGACGAGCCTCGGGGCGATGTACCTGCAGGTGCTACGGACGGTCGATCCCATCCTGGCGGCCAGCGAGACGGCGCGCTACGTCGAATGGATCGAGCGCGACGGGACGTTCTGGGAAGTCATGAACGCGAAGGGCCGGAACTGGGTCAGCTCGCGCTGGATCATGATCGGCGAGGAGTCGATGCTCTGGTCGGCGATCTTCCTCGACGCCCTCGAGAACCTCGACCTGAAGCCCGCCTACCTCTCCGATCGGGTCCTGCCGTTTCCGAAGGCGCTCGTCGCCTGACCGTCTGAACGCCGCCGCGCGTCAGTCGGTCGAGATGGCCCACCCGACGCCGCGGCCGTGGGTCTGCGCCAGGGCCAGCCACACCCTGGCCATCTCCTCGAGCCCCTTGGCGTTCGTGATCGGGCCGGCATCCTCGGGCTCGAACCCGATCTCACCGGCGAGCACCATGGCGGTCGTCTTCGCGTCGGGGTCGTCGCCGGCCACGAACATCGCGGCGGGCGTCCGGCGACCACGGGCTGTCGTGAAGTTCTCGAAGCCGATGGTGTTGAATGCCTTCGCCAGCCGGACACCGGGCAGGAGGTCGGCGAGGTCCTGCGTGGTGCTCCGGGCCGGGTCACCACCGAAGCGGTTCATGGCGTCGATGACGATGCGCCCGTCGAGCGATGGCATCTGGTCCAGCATGTCTGGCACCGCGTCCCAACGCAGGGCGAAGACGACGACCTCGGCGCCCTCGGCCGCGTCGGCCGGGGTCGTGGCCCGGGCACCCGGCGCCGCGGCCACGGCGGCCAAGGTCTTTGCGCTGGCCGGGTCGCGGACGCCGAAGACCACCTCGTGCCCCGTCCGGGCGAAGGCGATCCCGAGGCCACCTCCGACGTTCCCGGCACCCAAGATCGCGATGCGCATCGCTGCCTCCGCTCGTTCGATGGTCGCCCGTCCTGGGCTCCGAGGATGGTACGCGAGATACTTTCCGGGAACGGAGGTGCTGCATGCCCGAACGGATGCCGACCGAGACCACCAACCTGGACCGCTACGGCAACGAGATCCTGCCGTGGGACCGGCCGCGTGACCAGCTCGTCGCTGGGCCTTCGCAACCGGGGACGTCGTTCTTCCTGGCGACATCGTCGCCGGACGGGTCACCGCATCTCGCGGCTGTCGGCGTCATCTGGCACGACGGCGACCTCTTCTTCACTTCCGGCCCCGGGACGCGAAAGGCACGCAACCTGGCGGCGAACCCCGCCTGCGGCATCGCGATCTGCCTCGACGGCATCGATCTTGTGCTCCAAGGCCAGGCGACGAGGGTCGACGATCGGAAGGTCGCCGAGACGGTCATCGCGGTCTTCCGTAGAGGGGGCTGGCCGGCCGAACTCGACGGCGCGCGGATCGTCGGACCGTATAGCGCGCCGAGCGCCGGGCCGCCGCCGTGGGACATCTATCGATTCATCTTCCACACTGCGTTCGGCGTGGCGACGACTGAACCCAATGGCGCGACACGCTGGCGCTTCGCCGGGGCGTGAGCGCCGCCGGGCCGCGCCTCCGCCGCCTGTCGACCGGCGAGCTGGCGCCATCGGAGGTCGTCGCCATCCGCTCGATCATGGCGGTGGCCTTCGGGTCAGACGAAGAGGAACGGTTCACCGATGACGACTGGGAGCACGCCATCGGGGGGACCCACGTCGTGCTCGATCTCGATGGCCGGATCGTCGCCCATGCCTCGGTCGTCGAGCGCGAGATCCACGTCGCCAGCCGCCCTTTGCGGACCGGCTACGTGGAGGCGGTCGCGACGGCACCGGAGCACCAGGGTAGAGGGTTCGGATCGCTGGTCATGGCCGACGTCACCGCGTACATCCGGGAGCGATTCGAGCTCGGGGCGCTGGGCACCGGCCGTCATCACTTCTACGAGCGGCTGGGCTGGTCGCGGTGGGAGGGCCCGTCTTCGGTCCGGGCCGACGACGGGCCGCGCCCGACACCCGACGACGACGGCTACATCTTGGTCCTGACGACACCGGCATCGCCGCCACTTGACCCGCTCGCGCCGATCAGCTGCGAATGGCGTCCTGGCGACGTCTGGTAGGCCTCGTTCAGGCGCCCGCGAATGAGCGAGGCGGAAGCCTTGGAACGGCCCG
>DAIOXD010000159.1:0-4878 GCA_036758145.1 Candidatus Limnocylindrales bacterium | reverse complement strand
GCAGGAACATCGCCAGGATCGTGCTGATCGCGATGGCCAGGTTGCTCGTGACCGAACTCGCGGTGTCCGTCACGACCGCCTGGACGCCACCGACATCATTCGCGAGGCGACTCTGGATCTCGCCCGTGCGGGTCTCCGTGAAGAAGCGCAGCGGCATGCTCTGGAGGTGCGCGTAGAGCGCGCCCCGCAGGTCCTGCATCACGTTCTGGCCGATGACGTTGTTGAGGTATGACTGGCCGACGCCGATCAGGCCCGTGATGATCGGCAGGACGATCATCAGACCGACGTAGAGGTTGAGCTTCGAATAGTCCTTGCCGATGATCACTTGGTCGAGCAGCAGGCCGAGCAGGAGCGGGTTGACCAGCCCGATGAGGCTCGTCGCCAGGATCGCGACCAACACCACGACGACCTGGGACTTGTACGGCTGGAAGAAGGCCGCGATGCGTCGAAGCGTGCGGCCGCGACGTTCCTTGGGGACCGGCGTGAAATCGCGGCCAGGGGAACCGAACGGTCCGCCGCCCCGGCCTCCACCGTGGCCGCCTCCGCCTCCGCCCCGGCCCCCGCCGCCCGCCGCGCCGCCCGTCGCGACCCTCGTCTGTCCCCGCGGGAACCCCATCAGGCACCCACCAGGTGCTTCGTCATCATCAAATCGACGCTACCACGGAATCCTTGGTTTGGTCGTCGGGGGCGGGGCCGCGTGGCGAGAGCCACCCCTCATCGTTGATGCCACTCGAGAGCATCAGCCGGGCAGCGAGAGCGCGCGCGGCCCGTTCACCGATCGGATACGTGGCGGATAAGCGGCGCGACGTAGCGTTCGGAGATGCACCGATGCCAGGCGCCACGCTGGGCCCACTCGTCGGACCCCAGGCACGAGGTCGAGCAGCGCGGATACGACTTGATCGGGGTGGTCCTCAAGCGACGACGGGTCACCGCCGGCCTCACGCAGCGTGAACTCGAACGCCTGGCCCGGATCGACCAGACGGTCATCAGTCGACTCGAGAACGGGAGGCAATACGGCCTTCGCTGGTCGCGCTTCGCGATCCTCGTCGCCGCGCTCGATGGGCTCGACGATGTCGCGCCGAAACCCCCGACACCGTGGTGGGTCGAGATGGGCATCACACCGCCCGATTATGCGATCGAGAGGCTGAGGCAACAGGGCCTCCTGCCGGCGGACAACGAGCCCCCGCTCGCCGACGATGATCTCGGCGGCGCGGAAGACCTGGGTTGACCGCCTGTAGTCTCTGTGCGTCAAACCGACACCGATTTGATGCTCTCGAGTGGCATCAGCGGGGAGGGTCTCCTTTCCGCGCAGGCGGCGTAGGGGTCGTTCCGCGCAGGCGGCGAGCGGCATGACTACCAGGCGGCTGCGGAGGCGCCCTCGGTGATGCCTTGGGTTTCGAGCCAGCGTTCGGCGTCGATGGCGGCTTTGCAGCCGTCTGCGGCCGCTGTGACGGCCTGCCGGTATCGATGGTCGTGGACGTCGCCGGCGATGAAGACGCCTTCGATCTTGGAGGCGGTCTCGTCGTGGACGACGAGGTAGCCCTTCTCGTCGACGTCGAGCCAGTCGCGGAAAGCCTCGGTGTTGGGTCGATAGCCGATGGCGATGAACAGGCCGTCGACCGGCAGCTGGCGCTCCTCGCCGGTCGTGGTGTCGGAGAGCCGCAGGCCATCGACCTTGGTGTCGCCGAGGACCTCCTCGACCGCCGTGTTGGGGTGGATCTGGATCTTGTCGTGGGCGTAGGCCCGGTCGATCATGATCTTCGAGGCTCGGAAGCTGTCGCGTCGGTGGAGCAGGTGGACCTTGGTCGCGAAGCGGGTGAGGTAGGTCGCCTCCTCGAACGCGGTGTCACCGCCGCCCACCACGGCGATCTCGCGGTCCTTGAAGAAGAAGCCGTCGCACGTGGCGCAGGCCGACACGCCGCGGCCACGCAGTCGGGTCTCGCTGTCCAGCCCGAGCCATAGCGCTGACGCGCCGGTGGCGACGATCACGGCCTGGGCTCGGTATTCGGTGCCACGGGCCCAGATGCGGAACGGGCGCTCGGAAAAGTCCACGCGCTCGATATCGACATCGAACAGCCGCGCCCCGAACCGCTCGGCCTGGGCGCGCATGGCGGCCATCAGGTCAGGGCCCTGGATGCCCTCGACGAAGCCCGGGTAGTTCTCGACATCGCTGGTGAGCATCAGCTGACCACCGGGCGCGGAGCCCGCGAGGACGACAGGCTTGAGATTGGCCCGTGCCGCGTAGATCGCGGCGGTCAATCCGGCCGGGCCCGACCCGACGATGACGAGATCCGTGTCGACCTGTCCGTCCGAGCTCCGGATCGGCGACGACTCGGTCGGGGTGGGGGATGCCGGATCCACGATCGAGATCGAGAAGCCACCGAAGGGATTCGTGGTCGGTGGTGTCTTGCCGTTCTTCTCGTCCGTCATGAGGTCATCGTATCACGCTGCGCATACTCCCGGGGGGTATCGGTCGCCCGCTCACGATCGTATTCCGGAAGGCTTCGAAGCTGGGGGATGACGTCGCGGCCGACGAGTTCGATGGCGTGCGGATCGGGGAGCCCGTACATGCCGACGATGATGTGCTGCGCGCCGGCATCGGAGAGGTCGCCGAAGCGGTCGACGATCTGGGTCGGGGTCTTGGTACGGCCGTGCCCGTCCTCCGAGATGGCGAAGTTCTGGAGCGTCGAGCGCTCGATCTCTTCGTGGTCGCGGCCGATCTCGGCGCAATGCTCGGCCAGGATCGCGTACTTGCGGGCGATGCCTTCGGGTGACCCGAAGACGTTGCCGGCATCCGCATATCTTGCGACCAGACGAAGTGTCTTCTTCTCGCCCCCGCCTCCGATCATGATCGGGACCCTGGGGCGTGACAGCGACTGCGGGGAGTTCATCAGACGCCTGGCCTGGAACAACTTCCCGTGGAACTCCCCCTCGGTGCCGCGATCTCCCTGCCACATCTGGTGGGCGATCTCGAGCGTCTCCTCGAGCATCTCGAAGCGCTCGCCGAGGGGCGGGAACGGGAAGCCGAGCGAGCGCGACTCATCCTCGTTCCAGGCGGCCCCGATGCCGAGCCAGGCCCGGCCGCCCGAGAGGACGTCGAGGGTCGTGGCGGCCTTGACCCACAGGCCCGGGTAGCGGTAGTGGACGCCACCGACCATCAGGCCGAGGCGGGCTCGGGTCGTGTGGGCGGCCATGAAACCGAGCGTGGTCCAGCCCTCGAGCATCGGTTCCTCGGGCTTGCCGACGCCCCGGATCTGGAAGAAATGGTCCATTACCCAGAGCGAATCGAAGCCGACGTCGTCGGCCTGGCGGACGATCTCGGAGAGGGTCGGGCCGATGGCCGGGGTGCCGCCGGGCCACGTGAAGGAGTTGATCTGAAGGCCGATCTTCATTTCGTTGCGGAGCGTAGCAGTATCCCGTTCCGTGCCTTGGGGGAGTGTCTGGCCGGCGCGACCGTGGCCCTGCGGAGCGCCCCCTCGTCGCTGATGCCACTCGAGAGCATCAAGGGTGAAGGGTGAAGGGGTGGGGTTGTAGGATGCCGCTCATGCCGCCGGGCCACGGCGGGACGGGGAGAGCGAGAGCCCTTGCGCGCATCCGAGTCGGACACCGCCGCCGAAGCTCTGGGACGTCGGACCGAGCGCTACGTCCACGACCTCCTGCGCGCCGCCCTCCCCCGCGAGTTCGTCCTCTTCCAGAACCTGGCCTGGGTCGTCCGCGAGCACGGCGTCGACCGCGAGGGCGAGGCGGACATCGTCGTCGCGCACCCCGAGCTCGGCTTCCTGACGATCGAGGTCAAGGCCGGCGCGATCCTGCGTGACAAGCAGGGGCGCTGGTGGGCGGGCGGTCGGCCGCTCGATCGCGCGCCGTTCAAACAGGCCGCCGACAGCCACCACAGCCTGGTGGCCAAACTGCGGGAATTGCCGGACTGGCCGGCCGGGCTCGACCCGATCGCCGGCCACGCGGTCGCCTTCCCGAACGCCGAGCTCGACAGCCTGGGTTCCGCGATCCATTTCGTCGGGCCGGACGCCGACCCGGAGCTGATCCTCGACAAGGCGCTCCTGTCGCCCGAGGGGCCGCGCAACCAGCGGATCCGCGACTGGGTCGACCGCTGCTTCGAGCTGTGGTCCGGCGGCGCCCGACGTTCGCCCGGCGCGAAAGGCATCGAACTCCTGGCGGCGACCATCACCTCGCCGCTCGAGCTTCGATCGCTCCTGCGCTCCGAGATCGCCGAGGGGAACCGGGAGGTCGTGCGCCTGACCGATGAGCAGCTGTACACGCTCAACATGCTCCGGGGCGTGCGACGCGCGGCCGTGGTCGGTGGTGCGGGGACGGGCAAGACGATGCTGGCGATGGCCAAGGCGCGCCAGCTCGCGAACGAGGGCTTCGAGACGCTGCTGGTCTGCTTCAACTCGGCCCTCGCGCGGGTGCTCGCCGACGAGACGCGCGAGGTGGCCGAACGGACCGGGCGGCTCACGGTCAGCACCTTCCACCAGCTCGCCGAGGACCTGGGGCGCGAAGCGGGGACGCTGCCGGCGAAGCCGGAGCCGGTCACGACCGAATGGTTCGAGCGGACGTTGCCGGGCGGGCTCGACGAGGCGATCGAGAAGCTCGGTCCGCGGTATCACGCGATCGTGGTCGATGAGGGGCAGGACTTCGATGCCGGGTGGCTCGTGTCGCTCGATGCGCTGCTGTTCGGTGGTCGCGAAGACGTCCTCTACGTCTTCCACGATCCGGCGCAGTCGATCTTCCGTGCCGACCAGATCGGGGAGTTGGGCCTGACCGAATTCCCCCTCGACTTCAACTGCCGCAACCCCCAGCCGATCCATGCATTGCTCGAGCCACTGGCTCTCGGCGGTCTCGCCTCGCAGGCCCGCCGGA
>DAIOXD010000158.1:0-4882 GCA_036758145.1 Candidatus Limnocylindrales bacterium | reverse complement strand
GCGCCGCGGCCTGAAGGAGGCGAGGCTCGTAGACTGGCCGCTATGACCCTAATGCCCGCTCGTACAGCAGCCACCCTGCTCGTCGAGTGCCTCGTCGCGGAGGGCTGCGACTACGTCTTCTCGGTCCCGGGCGAGGAGACGATGGACGTCCTCGACGCCTTGAGTCGGCAGGACATCGTCCGCCACATCACGACCCGCCACGAACAGGGCGCCGCCTTCATGGCCGACGTCCACGGTCGCCTGACCGGCCGTGCGGCCGTCGCCCTCGCGACCCTCGGCCCGGGCGCGACCAACCTCGTGACCGGCATCGCCGACGCGTACCTCGACCACGCCCCGATGGTCGCCATCACCGGTCAGACCGGGCTCGACAAGCTCCACAAGGAATCGCACCAGTTCGTCGACATCGTCCGCATGTTCGAACCGGTGACGAAATGGAACCAGCGGGTCGAGCTCGCCGACGCGGTCCCCGAGATCGTCCGCAAGGCCTTCCGGGTCGCCCAACTCGAGAAGCCTGGGCCCACCCACATCGAGCTCCCCGAGAACCTGGCGGCGCAGCCCGTGGCCGACGACCTCCGGCCGATCGAACCGACCCAGGCCTACTTCCCCGAACCCACGGACCAGGCGATCGAGCACGCGGCACGACTCCTGGCGGCATCGACTCGGCCGCTCATCCTGGCCGGCAATGGCGTCTTGCGGCGCGACGCGTCGCACGAGCTGCGGGCCTTCGCCAAGGGCCTCCACGTGCCCGTGGCGGCGACGTTCATGGGCAAGGGCGCCATCGACGACCGAAGCCACCTCTCGCTGATGGCCGTCGGACTCCAGGCTCGCGACCATGTCCTGTCCGGCTTCGACCGCTCGGACCTCGTGCTGGCGGTCGGCTACGACCTCGTCGAGTACGGGCCGTCGCACTGGAACCCCGACCGGACGAAGCGGATCATCCACATCGACACGCAGCCCGCCGAGGTCGACGCCTACTACCAGCCCGAGGTCGAGCTCATCGGCGACATCGAGGGCACCCTCCGGCGGCTCCTGTCGGCGGTGATGCCGACCGGCGTGGGCGGCCGATCAGCGTCGGAACGTCACGCGACGCGCGAGACGCTGGTCCACCAGGATCTCAGGACCGCCCTCCTCGCGGACCTCGGGGCGTTCGATCACGACGACGGCTGGCCGATCAAGCCGCAGAAGGCGATCGCCGACCTGCGCCGCGCCCTCGGCCCGGAGGACATCGTGGTCAGCGATGTCGGGGCGCACAAGATCTGGATCTCACGCCTCTACCAGGCGTATCAGCCGAACACGGTCATCATCTCCAACGGTTTCGCCGCGATGGGGATCTCCCTGCCCGGGGCGATCGCGGCCAAGCTCGTCCATCCCGACCGACGGGTGGTCGCGCTGTGTGGCGACGGCGGCTTCCTGATGAATTCGCAGGAGCTCGAGACCGCGCGCCGCATCGGCGCGAACATCACGGTCGTCGTCTGGCGCGACGATGGCTACGGCCTCATCGACTGGAAGCAGCGGACCGAGTTCGGGCGACCGTTCGGCGTCGAGTTCACGAACCCCGACTTCGTCGCCTATGCCGAGTCGTTCGGCATCGCCGCCTTCCGGCCCACGTCAGCCGCCGAGCTCTACCCGACGCTCATGCGCGCGCTCGAGCAGGACGGGCCCTCGCTGGTCGAGGTCCCCATCGACTACCGGGAGAACCTGCGGCTGACCGAGCGGCTGGGTGCGCTCTCCTACTCGATGTGATCGCGGCCAGTCGCCTCAGGCGGCCGGCTTCTTCGGCTTCTTGGGCTTTGGAGGACGCTTCGGTGTCTTGTCGCCCATGACCATCTCCTCATGTCGACCGGGGTGCAGGGGTGCGCCGCGCCAACCATAGCCGACTCCGATGCGCGACGGTCCTTCGATCTCACGAACCGCCCGGCGACGTCTCCGACGCGGGCCCGCCCGTGATGGCCGGCAGGAGCGAACCGGCGGCACCGGGCGGGACCGTGGACTGAACGGTGCCGGCGCTGCCGCCCTCCCACGGCTTCCAGATGGCGATCGCGATCAGGAGCACGACGGCCACGACCAGGACGAGGGCGCGCCTGGCCACGCGGTCATCCGGCGGCCGAGGCGTGCGGTCGTCCCGCCTTCGGGGACCGGCCGGCGGTGTCACGCGAGTGGGGCGACCTCGTTGGCGAAACGCTCGGCGCGGGCCACGAGCTGGGCCGGATCGGTGGTCGTGAAATGGAGGGCGAGGTGGGTCACGCCGAGGTCGGCGAAGGCCCGGACCTCGGCCGCGATCTCGTCGGCAGACCCGCGAAGCGCGTATGGATCCCCACGGGCGCCATCGAACTCCACCCGCACCCGCGAGGCCAGCGCCGGCATCGGCCGACGGGCCGTCTCGGCAGCGGCCGCGATGATCGGGATCCGCTGGGCATAGGTCGCCGGGCTCGTCGAGTTCGCGTGGTAGCCATCGGCGAGCTCGCCGACCCGCCGCAGTGCCCGTTCGGCCCGTCCGCCGAGGACGATGGGCAGGTTCGCCTGCGCCGGCAGCGGCCCGAAGGCATAGTCCTCGAGCGTGTGGAAGCGACCGACGAACGGCTCGCTCGAGCCCGACCACAGGTGTCGCCAGAGCCGGATCGTCTCGTCGAGATAGGCGCCCCGGACGTGGAACCGGTCGGCGACGCCGAGGTTCGCGTACTCACCCTGGTTCCAGCCGATCCCGATACCGGCGATGACCCGGCCACCGCTCAAGGAATCGAGCGTGGCCAGTTCCTTGGCGAGGATGACCGCGTTCCGCTGCGGGACGACGATGACGCTCGTCCCGAGCCGGACGGTCGGGTGTCGGGCACCGACCCAGGCCAGGGTCATGATTGCCTCGTAGATCCGGCCGTAATCGCCGCGGTCCGCGTTCGGGACGAGGACATGATCGGTCGTCCAGACCGTCGACCAGCCAAGCCGCTCGGCGACATCGGCGGCGGCTTCGATGCCTTCGGGCGAGGCCCCCTCAGGGTAGTTCGGCAACTCTAGCCCGTAGTCCACGGCCCGATGGTAGTCGGTGGGCTGTCGCGCTGCCGCGGCGGCGACACCGTTCGACCGAGAAGGGGTCACACTAGCCCGCGGTGAGCACCTCGAACGCCGGCGCCCGCGTCCCCCCGCCGATCGGCGTTCCCCGCTGGCCGGCGATCGTGGCGCTCTTCGTGGCCGCGCTCCTGCTCGCCTACGTGTCGACCCAGCTCGCGTTCGGCCTGTCACTGCTGCCGCTCGGGGTGGTCATCGTGGTGGCCGTTCCGCTGATCTTCGCGATCCAGCGCGATCACCACGCCTGGCGGCGAGCGCTCGGGACGATCGCTCTTGGCACGGTGACCGTGACCGTGGCGGCCAGCACGATCTACCTCGTCTACCAACTCGTCAGTGGCAGGATCACGGCACCATCGCTGCTGACGGGGGCCGCCGGGTTATGGGCCGCGAACCTCGTCACCTTCGGGCTGTGGTACTGGGAGATCGACGGCGGCGGGCCGAGCAAGCGTCGCCGGGACGGGCACATCAGCACCGATTTCCTCTTTCCGCAACTCCAGGTCGGCGATGGGACCTCGAGCCACGGCTGGTGGCCCACATTCCTCGACTACCTGTTCGTCGCGTTCAACGCGAGCACGGCGTTCAGCCCGACGGACACGCTCCTCCTGTCGCGGAGGGCCAAGATCCTGATGATGATCCAGGCGACGATCTCGTTCGTGAATGTGATCGTCATCGCGGCTCGCGCGATCAACACGCTGAAGGGCTAGCACGGGCGGTCACGGACCCAGCTCCGCCGCGAGGACCGCGTTCGAAAGTCGTGGCCACGCCTCGAGCGCCCAGGGCCCGAAGGCTCGGTCGGTCGCGACGACGAGCGCGAGACCGGCGACCGGGTCGACCCACACGAACGTCCCCGACCCGCCGGTGTGTCCGAACGACTCGGGACTGTTCTCTTCGGCCATCCAATGCGGCGTCTTGCCGTCATGCAACTCGGGGCCGAGGCCCCAGTCGCATGGATCGAACCGGCCGACGCCGGGGACCACTCCCACGAGCCCAGGGAAGGCGACCGTGGCCGCCTCGATGGCCGTTTGCTTCGCCACGAGGCTCGGCCGGAGGAGCTCCCCGGCCAACGCGATGAGATCGTCCAGGGGCCCATGGAGGCCCTGCGAAGGCCGCTCGAGCAGGACCGTCCCGCCCATCCCGAGCGGCTCGAGGACCCACGACTCGAGCGCCGCAGCGAACGGGGCGCCCGTCCGTTCCTCGACCAGCGCGCCGAGGACATCGAACCCGGTGTTCGAATAGATCCGCCGCTTCCCTGGCGCCGCCAAGGTCGCGTCGCCATTGAACGGGAGCCCGGAGGCATGGGAGAGGAGATGGCGAACGGTCGAACCGGGCGGACCCGCCGGCTCGTCGAGCCCGAGCAGGCCCCGGTCGCGCGCGGACAGGACGGCCCACGCCGTCGCGAGCTTCGTCACCGATGCCCAGCGGTAGCGGTGGGCGCGATCGCCATGCGTCGCGACGACCCCGCTGGCCCCGACGACCGCGGCGGACGCGTGATCCGCCCCCCACCCGTCGATCGTGGCGAGCGCGCCCTCGAGCGTCATCGTCGAAGCCTAGCCTGACGGCGCAGGACCGGGACATCTGCCGAGGGCGGGCTGGTCCGTCCGGTGGATGCCGGGACGGACGGCCCGCTGCGGGGCGTTCGACGACGACCTCGAGGTCGGTCGGGGCTGGACGGTCGATCCGGACCACACCGATACCGCGCCCGCCAACGCCCGCTTCGTGCGGAGCGATCCGGCGTCGACCTCGAGCAACGGTCCGAAGCAGCTTGGGAGGACCGCATCGGGCTCGAAGGCATTCGTGACGGGGGCGGCCGCCGGCGCGTACG
>DAIOXD010000157.1:0-4922 GCA_036758145.1 Candidatus Limnocylindrales bacterium | reverse complement strand
GACTGGGGCGGGATGGTCGACTTCTTCCGCAGCGGGGAGCCGATCAAGGAGCGCCCGGACCGCTACCGCGTGGCCATCGAGCGCCTGACCGCCCAGGACATCGCGGTCTTCTTCCAGGAGGCCCTCGCCGAGCTGCCCCAACTCGTCGCCGATCTGGTCCGTGGCGGACGCGTCGTGGACGTCCACTGCGGTGGGGGACGCTGGCTGATCGCGATGGCACGGCGCTTCCCCGCGCTCGAGCTCGTGGGAGTCGAATTCGAGGCGGACTCGGTGGTGCGTGCCCGAGCCAACGTCGAGGCGGCCGGCCTCGCCGATCGGATCACGATCCGGCAGGCGGGCGTCACCGATCCCGGCAAGGCCGGCGAGTACGACCTGGCCTATTTCCAGTACGCGCTCCACCAGGTCCCGGACGCGCCGGCCGTGCTCCGGGCGGCATGGTCAGCGCTCCGCCCTGGCGGGCGACTCATCGTCCTGGATTGGCCCCTGCCATCAGAACGGGACGAGTTCCGGACGCGGCACGGCGAGCTGATCGCCGGTGTCCAGCTCGATGAGCTTTACCAGGGCACCGCGCTCGCGACGCGCGAGCAGTTCCTCGCCTGGTTCCACGAAGCCGGTCTGCCGACACCGGCCCCCATCGACCTCCCGTCAGGCGCGTCGCTCTTCGTCGTGGATCACGCCCGATCCGGGGTCAGCTGACGACGATCGTCCCCGTCATCTTCGTCGGATGGATGGCGCAGTGGAACTTGTAGGTCCCGGCGACGCTGAAGACGAGCCCGTTCGACTTGCCGGCGTCGATCGTGCTGGTGGCGCAACCGCCGCTGTCGAGCGTCGCGGTATGGCCGGTCGTGCCCGTGTTCGAGAAGGCGATGACCTGCCCGGTCTTGGCCGTCACGTCGGAGGGCTGGAACGCGAAATCGATGATCTTGACCGCGACCGCGCCGGCGTCAGCGGTCTCCTGGCAGACGGATGCGGCGGCCGAAGTGGCCCCGCCGGGGGATGAGGCCGTACCGCCGCCTGGGGACGCGGTGCTCCCGCCGGACGAGCAGGCGGCGAGGACGAGAACGGCGCTGGCAGCCAGCGCGACGACCGAGCGGTGGATCATCGGACCCTCCTTGATGCAGGTGGATGTCTTCCGAAGGTACGCCGTGCCTGTCGCCCCGGTTTCGTCCCGGCTATGGTGTCGCCGATGACGAACTCTCCGGTCCGCCCCGGGCGTATGCCGGCCATCGATCCAGCGACCATGCGCCGTCTTCTTCTGCATGAGGCGCGGGTGGCCGCGGTCCCCGGACGCTCGCTGCGCGACCTCGGCGACGCGATCCTGCTGCACGATGCGATCGAGTCGGAACCGTTCTGGAACCGACTCGAGGCGCTTCGCTGGCCCACCGAGCCGAGCGAATTCGATCGCCGACTGACTGAGGCGCTGGTCCAGTTCGCGTCCATCGGCCGACAGCCGCACATCTGGGCGTCGCCGCTCCACGATTCGCCCGTCGACCTCGTCGACCGTCTCCTTGCGAATGGGTTCCACGACATCGGCAAGGGCAACGTCATGGCCCTGGCCGATCCCAGTCCGGCCTGCCCCGCGGAGAACGAACCGCTTCCAGCGGACGTCACGCTCGAGCGTCTGGCCGGGCTACGGGGAGAGTTCGGACAGGTCGCTTCGCGCGCCGTCGTCGACGTCCTGCTCGACGCCTTCGAGGTCGATCCGGACCGTCGCTCCGGGATCGAGAGCGAGACGCTGACGTCCCTCGCCCACCCGTGGTTCACCCACTATCTTGTCCGCGCCCACGGCAAGCCGGCGGCGGTCGCCCGGCGTGCGACGTTCGAGGGCGCCAGCTACCTCTCGTCGATCGGGACCGCGGGGTGGGCCCGCGGTCGAGGATTCGGGAGCCTGGTCACCCGGGCTGCCGCTGCGGACGGGCTGGCAGCCGGGAGCGAGTGGATCTATCTCGGCGTCTTCGCCGAGAACGCGGTCGCGATCGGCGTCTACGAGCGATCCGGCTTCGAGCGGGTGGGGGAGTCGTGCCCGGACCTGCTGCTCGTTTGATCGGCAGTGCCCTCGCCGAGGCGGCGGCTGGGCGGCCAGCGGGCGCCGGGCGCGTCATGGCCGTGGGGTGGGCGACGGTCGATCTCGACCGCGCGGTCTCGGAGTTGACGCGCGACCTCGGGCTGCCGGCCGAGTCGTTCACGGAGGCCGTCGACTCCGTGACGCTCGGGGCGCGAGGACGGGTCGCGCCCGCAGCCATCGACGGCGAGATGGCCGTAGTGATCCTCGAGCCGTCCACGGAGGGTCGCCTGGCCGCGTTCCTGGCCCACCACGGCGAGGGTCCGGCCACGATCTGGTTCCTGGCAGACGGCGTCGTGATCGGCGAGGTCGGGGTGGACCGGCCCGGTCCGTTCGGGCCCGAGCGCCTCGTCCCGGGCGGCCCTGTCGAGGAGGTGGCGCGGTTCCTCGTGATGGCCGGGCCGGGTACCATCCACGCATGACCGACCAAGCCACGATCGTGCTGCGACCCGCCCAACCGGCCGATGCCGAGTCGATCGCGACGCTCTTCACCGACGAGGGCTACCCGGCCGGGCCGAGCGACATCGTCGCCCGACTCGGGCGCTTTGCCGGACCCGACGCGCGCGTCATCGTGGCCGAGCATGACGGAGCCCTCCTCGGATTCATCGCGATCCATGCGCTGCCACGCTTCGAACACGACGACTGGATCGTCCGGATCCTCGCCCTCGTGGTCGACGCCGGCGCCCGCGAGCGGGGTGTCGGCCGGACGCTGATGGCCGAGGCGGAGCGAGTCGGACGCGAGATCGGGGCTGCCTTCATCGAGGTCACGGCAGGTCACCATCGTCCCGAGGCGCGTCACCTCTACGAGCAGCTCGGCTACGACGCCTCGGTCAGCGCGTACCTCCGAAAGAAGCTCTGACGAGCGAGTCCGCCTCGACCACCTTCCCGAGGCTGCGTCTCCGCGACGGCGGCGCCGCGCTCCTCGACCTCCCGTGGGAGTTGCCGCTCGCCGAATGGCCGTCGTCGCTGACCTTCCGGGAGCTGCCCATCGGACCCTCCCGTCACCTTGTCCGGTTCCTCGTCATGGAGCGCCGGACGATCGCCCTCAAGGAAGAGCCGAACCGCGTCGCGGGATCCGAGTTCGATGTCCTCCGCCGGCTCGAGGCCGAGGGCCTGCCCGCGGTCCTGGCGATCGGGCTGGCGACCTCCGTCGAGGGGGATGCTGCGATCCTGGCCACCGAGTACCTGGCCTATTCCATCCAGTACCGCCGCCTGCTCATGCGCTTCCCGCTCGGTCCGGGCCCGTATCGTGACCGGCTCCTCGACGCGATGGCCTCGCTCCTCGTCGATCTCCATCGAGCCGGGGTCTTCTGGGGCGACTGCTCGCTCGCGAACACGCTCTTCCGGCGCGATGGCGACAAGATCCAGGCGTATCTCGTGGACGCCGAGACGAGCGAGATCCACCCCACGCTGTCGGACGGCCAGCGCACCTTCGATCTCGACATCCTGGTCGAGAACGTCGGTTTCGGGCTGGCCGACCTGGGGGCGATGCAGGGTCGCGACGACGCCTTCGAGGACGCGGTCGAGGCGGCCGAGACCGTCAGAGCGCGGTATGTCGCCCTGTGGGACGAGCTCCACGACGTCCACGAAGTGTCGCCCGACGACCGGCATGCCGTCCGTGCCCGGATCCGCCGCCTCAACGAGCTCGGCTTCGCGGTCGACGAGATCAGCCTCGAGCCGACCCCGGGGGGCGAAACCGTGCGACTCCGGGTGGCGGTCGCCAACCGTCGATTCCACGCGCGTGAACTCGAGCGGCTGACGGGCCTCGTCGCACTCGAAGGCCAGGCGCGCCTTCTCCTCAACGACATCCGCGAGCACCAGGCATGGCTCGAGCACGTGAAGGGCCGGACCGTGCCGATGGAGGAGGCCGCGCAGATCTGGCTTGCAGACGTGCTGGAGCCCAGTCTCAAGAAACTTGCCCCGGCGATCGGTCCGACGCGCGACCCGATCCAGGCGTACTGCGACGTCCTCGAGCAGAAATGGCTCCTGTCCGAGGCGGCCGGCGCCGATGTCGGGCTCGATGCGGCGCTCGAGGCCTACCTGGCGCTCGGCGCACCCGCGCCGGAGGATACGGGGCCTGACAGCACGGTCGCGCTCGATATCGACTGGTCCGGCGGGTTCGAGAGCGACGCGAAGGGGTTCGAGGTGGAGGCCTGAGCCGCGCCCCGCGGGGTCGGCGCCGCCCTGTCACCATTCCGGCGATGCAGACCGAGGGGAAGGTCGCCACAGGGTCCGTCATCCGGGTGCGCGGCCTCGTCAAGCGTTACGGCGATGTGCGTGCCGTGGATGGCATCGACTTCGATGTCGCTGCGGGCGAGGTCTTCGGTCTAGTCGGGTGACGGCCAGCCTCCTGTTGGTGGCGGGGTTGTGAATCTGGGAGCGATGGCCTTCCTGGTTCCTGTCGGGCGCCTTTTTCCAGATCGACGCGATGCCGGCGCCGCTCCAGGCTGTCGCCCGGATCATCCCGCTGACCTATCTCGCCGACGCCCTGCGCCAGGTGATGGTCGGCGGGGCGGCCTTCGCGCCACTCTGGCTGTGCGCGGCCGTCCTGCTCGGTTGGCTGGTGATCTGCTTCGGGATCGCGGCGCGCAAGTTCCAGTGGCAGTAGGCAGTCTCGCGCGACCTACCAGCGCTCCTCGCGGACCATCTCGTCGAGGTCGCGCCGACCGCCGGCCCGGGGCGGGTTCGTGAGCTCGTCGGCGTCGGCCGGATAGCCGAACGAGAGCAGGTACTCGCAGTGCTGGTCGGCCGGGTAACCGAGCAGGCGGCGGGCGAGGTCGTGCTCGTAGACGGTCGCCGGCACGCTCCCGATCCCGAGCTCCCAAGCGACCAGGACCATGTTCTGCGCGGCCCGTCCGAG
>DAIOXD010000156.1:0-4985 GCA_036758145.1 Candidatus Limnocylindrales bacterium | reverse complement strand
TCGACCCAGGCGCTCATCGACGAGGCGGTCAGCCGGGACATCCCGTTCATCCGGCTCGATCGACATTCGCTGGTCCAGTTCGGGCATGGCGTCCATCAGCAGCGCATCCGGGCGACGATGACCTCGCTGACCTCGGCGATCGGCGTCGACGTGGCCTCGGATAAGAGCCTCACCAATCGGTTGCTCGACTCGGCCGGGCTGCCTGTCCCGCGCGCCGACGTCGTCGACAACGTGGAGGCGGCCGTCGCCGCCGCGAGGCGTCTCGGCTTTCCGTGCGTCGTCAAGCCGCTCGATGGCAACCACGGCCGCGGCGTCCATCTCGATCTCCGGACCGAGGAGGCGGTCCGGGCGGCCTTCGGGGGCGCCGTCGCCCAGAGCCGGGCGGGCGACGTCGTCGTGGAGTCATACGTGACCGGCAACGACTACCGCTGCCTCGTGATCGGCGGGGTGGTCGCGGCCATCGCCGAACGCGTGCCCGCCTCGGTGACTGGCGACGGCGAACACACCGTGCGTGAACTGGTCGACATCGCCAACGCCGACCCGCGCCGCGGCATCGGTCACGAGAAGGTGCTGACCCGGATCAAGGTCGACGAGGCGGCCGAGTCGCTGGTCACCGCCCAGGGATTCAGGATGGATGTGGTCATCCCCGAGGGCACCTTGGTCAAGCTCGCGCTGACGGGCAACATGTCGACCGGCGGGACGTCGATCGACCGGACGATCGAGGCGCACCCGGACAACGTCGAGATCGCCGAGATGGCGGCCCGCATCGTGGGCCTCGATGTCGCGGGGATCGACTTCATCTGCCCCGACATCGCCACGCCCGTCCGCGAGACCGGGGGCGCGATCGTCGAGGTCAACGCCGCGCCCGGCTTCAGGATGCACACCCACCCGACCGAGGGCGAGCCGCAGTACGTCGCGCGACCGGTGATCGATTCGCTCTTTCCGGCCGGCTCGTCGGCCCGGATCCCGATCATCGCCGTGACCGGGACGAACGGGAAGACGACGACCGTTCGGATGATCTCGCACATCTTGAAGCTGATGGGCCGGCGGGTCGGGATGACCTCGACCGACGGCATCGTGATCGATGGGCGGCTCATCAAGAAGGGCGACATGTCGGGGCCCAAGTCGGCGCTGATGGTCCTCCAGAACCCGACCGTCGATACCGCCGTCTTCGAGGTGGCACGCGGCGGGATCCTGCGCGAGGGGCTCGGCTACGACCGCAACGACGTGGCCGTCGTGACCAACGTCACCGGCGACCACCTCGGTCTGGGCGGGATCGATTCGATCGGCCAGCTGGCCAACGTCAAGGGCGTCGTGGTCGATGCCGTGCCGCGTTCGGGGACCGCGGTCCTCAACGCCGACGACAGCCACGTGTACCGGATGGGCCGGCACTCGGCCGGTCGGGTCGTCCTGTTCAGTATGGCCACCGCCAAGGGCGAGGACGGCTTCGACCGGATCGAGGGCCACACCAGCCGGGGCGGAGCGGCCTTCCGGCTCGAGCCGACCCCCGAGGGCGAGCTCATCGTGCTCCGCCTCGGGTCGCGCACGATGCCGCTGCTCTATACCCACCTGGTGCCGGCGACCTTCGGCGGCCGGGCACGGATGAATGTCGCGAACGCGTTGGCGGCGGCGGCCGCGGCCTGGGCGGCCGGCGCACACCTGCACGACATCCGGCAAGGGCTGCGGACCTTCTCGACCTCGTTCTTCCAGGCGCCCGGCCGGCTCAACCTGCTCGACGTCAGTGGGGTTCGCGTCATCATCGACTACTGCCACAACGTCGACGGGATGCGCCAGCTGGCCGACTTCGTGGAGCGGATGATGGTCGACGCGCCGACCAAGTCCGGCCGGCTCGGGGCGGCCGCGACCGCGACCCGCACGGGCCGGGCGATCGGTGTGATCGGCATCCCGGGCGACCGGCGCGACGACGACCAGCGCGAGTACGGGGCGATCGCCGCGGCCGCGTTCGACGAGGTCATCGTCCGCGAGGACAAGAACCTGCGCGGCCGGCCGGCCGGCGAGACCGCGACCAATGTCCTCGAGGGGATCCGTGGGGCCAGGGGGGCCGGTACGGGACGGGCCACCCGGTCGGAGAAGATCCTCGACGAGATGACCGCGGTCCGGGCAGCGCTGCGGCGAGCCAATCCGGGCGACCTCGTCGTCTGCTGCGTCGACAACGCCATCGGCGTCTACGGCGAGGCGATGGCCGCCGCCGGGTCGTCGCGCGGCGGGACGGCGTTCGCGGATCCGGGCGAGCTGGCGGCGCCCGAGGGCTGAGACCGTTGAGCGGCCCGCCCTGGGTCTTCCGGATGCGCTGGCTGGACCTGCTGTTCGCCCATTGGCCGGTCCCGATCGAGGCCCTGCGGCCGCTCATCCCGGACGGCCTGGAGCTGGACACGTTCGACGGCGAGGCATGGCTCGGGATCGTCCCGTTCCGGATGGCCGATGTCGCGCCACGGTTCCTGCCATCGCCGCCAGGCCCGGGCGCCTTTCCGGAGCTCAATGTCCGGACCTATGTCCGCCGCGGCGAGCGGCGCGGGGTGTGGTTCCTGAGCCTCGACGCGGCGAGCCGGCTCGCTGTCGAGGGCGCCCGCGCTGCCTTCCACCTGCCGTACTACCAGGCACGGATGTCGTCCGAAACCGAAGCCGGCTGGGTGGGATACCGGTCGGAGCGGATCGATCCTCGCGGCCCGGCGGCCTCGTTCAAGGGCCGCTATCGACCGGTCGGTCCCGTGGAGCTGGCCGTCCCGGGGTCGCTGGCGGCGTTCCTCACCGATCGGCGCGGGCTCTACGCGGCGGATGGCGCGGGCCGGCTGTGGTGGAGCGCGATCGAACACGGACCGTGGCCGCTCCAGCCGGCCGAGGCAGAGATCCGCACCGAGACGATGGCCGCCGCCCATGGGATCGAGCTGCCGTCCGTGCCTCCGCTGCTGCATTTCGCCAAGAGGCTCGACGTCCACGGCTGGTGGCCACGGCGAGTCGGGTAGGGGAGGGCGGCCCGGCTCCCACGTCCACGGTTGGTGGCCACGGCGAGTCGGATAGGGAAGGGGGCCCGGCTCGACTTCATGGCCAGGGCCCCCGCGCGTCGGGTGCCGATATCCCGGATCGTGACAAATGCCCGTCAGGCGGGCGCTCGGCAGCGATGCGATGCTCTCGGGACAGGGGATCATGCCCGGTCCCGCCGCCTTAGGCGTGATCTCGTGCCAAATGCTCCGTGAGGGGATCATTTGACCGGGATCCAGTGACCAATGCCCGCCTGAGGTGCGTTTGACAGAAATCGCGGTCGGAGGCCGCCCAAGGACCGCCTTCGGGCGGCCACGGGGGTTCGAACGCCCGCTACGGTCACCCCAGGCCGTTCAGCCGCGCCTCGGTCGGGCCTGTAACCGTGGAACGAGCTCACTCAGCTCGGTGGCGACGTCGACCGGGCGCGCACCAAGCTTCGCGAGGAGCTCGAAGACACCGTCACGATCCTCGTGGCACATCAGGACGACGACGCGCGGGGCATCCGACCGGCCGCCGTGCGCGCCGGCCCCGGCGGCACCGTTGAGCTCGGCCTGCAGGGCTTCGGTCTCCGAGCCGTAGATGGGCACCGACTCGGCCGTTCCGCCGCCGGCGACCACCCCGACCAGCAACTCGCCGACGACCGATTCGGCGGTCCGGCCGCGGAGGTACTTGAGCGTCTGCTTGATGGCCACGCGCTGGGCCCGCTCGGCGGCGATGCGTCCGATGCCGCGGAGCGTGTCATCGGGCCGGTCGCCGGCGGTCCCGATGATCGCCGTGATCGGCGCCGCTCGGCCGGCAGCACCCGCGGCGATCCCCTGCGCGACATCGAGGACGGCCCCGACACCGGCTTCGTTATGGGCGAAGTCGACGATGACGACCTTGGCGCCCAAGCGGAACAGGTTGAGCCGGCCCGGTGAGCGTTCGGCGCTGGGGGCGAAGTCGGCCAGCCCGCCACGCACCTGGGCGATGGTGGCGCCCAACCCGCGCGCCCCGCCTGCAGCCGCGAGCGCGTTGGCCACGTTGTGCCGGGCCAGTCCGCCGATCGTGATCGGGACGTCCGCCACCTCGACGATCCTGGTCTCCTTCCCGCCGTTGGCCTCGACGATGACCCCGTCGCGGACGAGGTACGCCCGGCCACCTCGGGCGCGATGGCGCCGCACGGCGCGGGACGCGTCGCCTTCAAGGGTGAACAGCGCCACGTTGGCCTTGACCCGACGCGCGACCGCGGCGACGAGGGCGTCATCCGCGTTGAGGATGACCCAGCCCCCGGGTTTCGTGATCCGGCAGATGGTCGATTTCACTTCGGCCAGCTCGGGCAGGGTGTGGATCCCCTGGAGGTCGAGGTGGTCGGACGAGACGTTGGTGAGGACGCTCGCGTCATTCGACTCGTAACCGACGCCGCGCAACACGATCCCGCCACGCGCGGTCTCGAGGACCGCGGCATCGATGTCGTGGCGAGCCAGGATCTGGCGCGCGCCGGCCGGTCCGGTCCAGTCGCCCGGGTCGACCATGCGCTCGTCGACGAGGACGCCGTCCGAGGTCGTGGTCCCGACGCGCTGGCCGGCCAGGAGGAGGACGTGGGTGATCATCCGCGTCACCGTGCTCTTCCCGTTCGTGCCCGAGACCGAGACGATCGGCACCCGCCGGTCCGCGTCGTGCTGCCATTCGGGCGGCGTCGCCCGCGCGCCCGCGATGCGTTCGTTCCAGCGCGCGAGGAGGCGTTCCTGGGCGCCGGTCAAGCGGGCCGTCCGCGACGGTGAGACGTCCCGTTCCGCGAGCGCGATGGCCGCCTCGGTCAGGGTCAGGACACGCTCCGCCCCGAGCCACGGGAAGGTCACGATCCAGTGCCCGGGGTCGGACGAGCGATGGACCGCCAACCCGCCGCGCCCCTCGCCGTGGTCGGCGCGGAGGCGCCGGATCCAAGCGACGGTGGCGACGATCCCGTCGGGCCGATCGCGAGCTGGGACGTCTGCACCGAGGTGGAC
>DAIOXD010000155.1:0-5093 GCA_036758145.1 Candidatus Limnocylindrales bacterium | reverse complement strand
GGGCGTTGCACTTCCAGGCCGACATCATCATCCTCGACGAGCCGACGATGGGCCTGTCGCTCAAGGAGACCGAGAAGCTGCTGCGGTTCGTGGAGGGCATCCGGACCGCCGGGAAATCGGCGATCTTCATCGACCACAACATCTTCCATGTCTACTCAGTCGCCGACCGGATCATCGTCCTCGACCGCGGACGCGTGGCCGGCCAGTTCCCGACCTCACGCTATTCGCTCGAGGAGCTCCTGGACATCATGCGCGAGGTCGCCGCCGAAGGAACCTTCACCGAACAGGAGCGCTACCGCCTGGCAGATAGGCCGCCCGAGGCAACGACGCGGGCCAGCGAGGAGCACGAATGAACCCCGCCGTCGCCACGAGGACGCCGCCGCGACCCCGCGGCGCCCTCACCAAGTTCACCACCACATGGGCGTCGCAGATCGGCATCACCGTCGCGTTCCTCGGGCTCTGGGTCGCCTTCATCGTCCTCGCTCCGAGCACGTTCCTGTCCGACCGGATCTACCTGGCCTTCGCCCAGACGACGCCGTACTTCGCGATCGTCGCCCTGTTCGTGACGATGGTCATCATCGCCGGCGACATCGACCTCTCCTTCCCGTCGGAGATGGCTCTGGGCATGGTCGGCTTCGTCTTCGTCTGGCAGGCGACCGGCAGCGTCGAGCTCGGGGTCCTCGCGGCGCTCGTCGTGGGCGGCCTGGCCGGCCTGTTCAACGGTCTCGTCGTCACATACGTCGGCATCCCCTCGCTCGTCGCGACGATCGGCACGCAGTTCCTCTTCCGCGGCCTGACCCTCGTGCTCGTCAACGGCAAGAGCTACGCTCTCGTCACGACCAGCACGGCTCCGTCGTACGACCTGCTCGTCGGGAAACTGGGGGGCATCATCCCGATGGAGTTCGTCTGGCTCCTGATCCTCGCGGTCGTCGCGTGGGTGCTCCTCAACCGCCACCGGCTCGGCCAGAACGCGTACGTCATCGGGGACAACGGCCAGGCTGCCGGGCTCATGGGCATCCCCATCCGGCGAGCTCGCATCCTCCTGTTCGTCCTCGTCGGGGTGGCGGCGGCGCTGGCCGGCCTGATGAACAGCCTCCAGATCGTCAACTTCTACCCGACCATGGGCGACGGCTTCCTGCTCCCGACGCTGGCCGCCGTGTTCGTCGGGGGGACCTCCGTGTTCGGTGGTCGCGGCAGCGTGTACGGCACGTTCCTCGGCGCATTCATGATCGGCGCGATCCAGGCCGGGATCGTGGCGGTCGGCCTGACCGACTACTACACCAACCTCATCTACGGCGCCGTCATCCTGGCCGCCGTGGCCGTTCACGCCGTGCTCCGGCGCCGGTTCGAGTAGTGATGGCGGCTGGGCAGCGGGCCGCGGGGCCAAGCGACGACGCAACGATCAGGCCGCTACAGAGGGCCCTTGCCGACCGACCGCCGGCCCGCGCCCGGCCGGTGACGATGAAGGACATCGCGACCGCGACCGGCGTGTCCCGGAGCACGGTTTCGCGGATCCTCAACGACGCCCCGTTGACCGTGCCGATCGCGGCCGCGACCCGCGAGCGGGTCCTGGCTGCGTCACGGGCCCTGGGCTACCGGCCCAATCCTCTCGCCCGTTCGCTGCGCGGGGCGCCGACGATGCTCCTGGGCGCGATCGTCCGCGACATCACCGACCCGTTCTTCGCGGGCGCGATCGAGGCCGTCTCGGTCGAGGCCCGCAAGCTCGGCTACAACATCGTCCTGGGTCACGCCCACGCGCAGGCCACCGAGGCACACGCCCTGGCAACCATGCTCGAGGCGCGCCAGTGCGACGCGATCCTGCTGCTGGGCGACATGGGCGACCAGCCGCGCCTGCTCGACGACCTGCGCGACACGCACGTGCCGGTCGTGGCCCTGTGGCAGGGCTCGGAGCTCGATCTCATCCCGGCTGTCAACGTCGACAACCAAAGCGGCATCGCAACGGCGATCGATCATCTCCGCGACCTCGGCCATCGCCGGATCGCGTTCATCGGCGGTCGGCTGCTCGGGGACATCCGCGAGCGTCAGGCCGCCTACGCCGAGGCGATGGTCGACCTGCTCGGCGAGGTCCCCGCCGGCTACATCCAGCATGTCGCCAACACACCCGCTGACGGCGAGGCCGCGCTTCGCGCGTTGATGGGCCTGTCGCCGCGGCCGACCGCCATCGTCGCGTCGACCGACGTCCTGGCCCTCGGGGTCCTCCGGGGTGCCCTCGTCATGGGCACGCGGGTCCCGGAGGAGCTCTCGGTCGTGGGCTTCGACGACATCCCGATGGCGATCTTCACCGTGCCGGCGCTGACGACCGTGCGCATGCCGATGGCCGAGATGGCCGCCGCGGCGATCACGCTGGCGGTGGGCGAGGGCGCCGGTGACGCTTGGCGGCTCGGAGCTGCCGACGGCGCCCACGAACGCATGAGCGAAGGCGGGGAGGTCGAGGATCGAGGCCGCGCGCTCGTTAAAGTGTTCCGGCCCGAACTGGTCGTTCGCCAGTCGACGGCCGCCTGCCCGGTCGACGACGACCCGCCTGCCCGGCATCGGTCGTCAGGGAGCCGTGACGGCGCGTCGCCGCGGGTAGGAGCGCGAAGGCCCTGAGCGGCTCTGCCGACCCCGCCCCGCCGCTCCACGCGTCTGCGGTCGGCGTTGGTTCGACCGCCAGCTCGACCGCGGCCGAGCTGTCCGCGGCGTTGATGGAGGCCTTTCCCGAGGCGACGGACCGCGGCCAGATCGAGGTCGTCCGGGCGCCGGGTCGGGTGAACCTCAGCGGGGAGCACACCGACTACAACCAGGGTCTCGTGCTGCCGGTCGCGATCAACCTCGAGGTACGCGTCGCCCTGCGGCGCCGGCCGGATCGTCGGGTGCGCCTGGCGTCGCTCGCGTCGGGCGAGGTCGCCGAGCTGGATCTCGACCGGATCGGGCCCCGGACGGGCGGCTGGATCGATTACGTTGCTGGGACCGCCCGGGAGATGGCCGCCGCTGGCCTGGCGATCGGAGGGATTGACGGGGTGATCGGCAGCACCATCCCGGTCGCCTCGGGCCTGTCCTCGTCGGCCGCGCTCGAGCTCGCTTCGGCCTGGTCGCTGTCCGGGCCGGCGGGACCGCCCACCGATGCCCTGACCCTTGCCCGGATCGCGCAGCGAGCGGAGAACACGTATGTCGGCGTCATGTGCGGACTCATGGACCAGTTCGCATCGGCATCCGGTGTCGCCGGCGCGGCGGTCCTCCTCGACTGCCGCTCACTCGATCACCGACCGGTCGCACTGCCGGCTGGTCTCGTCCTGGTCGTGGCCCACACGGGGATCCCCCGGACCCTCGGGACGTCCGAATATAACGCCCGCCGCGCCGACTGCGAGCGGGCGGTCGCCGCGTTGGCGGCGGTCGAGCCCGGCGTCCGCTCGTTGCGCGACGTGGACCGGACGATGCTCGAGCGCCACGCCGGCCGGCTTGATCCGGTCGCCCGCCGGCGCGCGGAGCATGTCGTGGACGAGAACCTTCGCGTCCTCGCGACCGAAGCCGCGCTGCGGAGTGGCGACCTCGTCGCACTGGGGCCCCTGTTCGCCGCCAGCCACGCCTCGCTGCGCGACCGGTTCGAGGTCAGCTCAGCCGAGCTCGATGCGCTGGTCGAGATCGCCGTGGGCGTGCCCGGCGTCGTGGCCTCGCGGATGACCGGAGCCGGCTTCGGCGGGTGCACGGTCAGTCTCGCTCGCCCGGATGCGGTCGACGATCTGCGGGCGAGGATCCTGGCAGACTACCCGCGACGGACCGGCCGCACGCCCAGCGTCTGGGTCGTCGAGGCCGTCGCAGGCGCGGGCTTCCTGCCGCGGGGCGGGTCGCTCGCGTCAGATGCCCCGGTTGCGCCAGCGCGAACCGCGGCGCCCGGACGCTCGGACGCTCGGGCTGACCTGCTGACCCAGCCGCACCGGCGCCACAACCCGCTGACCGACGAGTGGATCCTCGTCTCGACTGACCGCATCCAGCGTCCGCTCCAGGGGCGCAGCCGAGGTTCACGGCGACCCGTCCCGCGGGCGGACTACGACCCGGGCTGCTATCTCTGCGCCGGGAACCTCCGGGCCAGCGGCGAGTGGAACCCGGCCTACCGCGAAACGTTCGTGTTCACCAACGACTACGCGGCCCTCCGCCCGGATACCTCCGACGACCGGCTCGAGATCGGCCTCCTCCGCGCCGAGGGCGAGCGGGGGACCTGCCGGGTCA
Organism: Candidatus Limnocylindrales bacterium; assembly: GCA_036758145.1. GTDB lineage: Bacteria > Chloroflexota > Limnocylindria > Limnocylindrales > CSP1-4 > SPCO01. The sequence continues at coordinate 866 of DAIOXD010000155.1, read as the reverse complement.
TCTGCTATTCGCCGCGCCACGACCTTGACATGGCCCGGATGTCGCCGGCGGCCGTTCGCTCGATCGTGAACCTGTGGGCCGACCAGACGACCGAACTCGGGGCGTCGTTCCGCTGGGTGCAGGTGTTCGAGAACCGGGGTGAGGCGATGGGCGCCTCGAACCCCCACCCGCACGGCCAGATCTGGGCCGGCAGCGCCCTCCCCGTCCAGGCGACCCGCGAGGAAGCGACCCAACGCCGCGCCTTCGAGACGACCGGGCGGCGGCTGCTACTCGATTACGTGGACCAGGAGCGCGTTGGCCCGCGGGTGGTCGTCGAGAACGACGAATGGCTGATCGTCGTTCCATTCTGGGCTGCCTGGCCGTTCGAGACCCTGGTCGTGGCCAAGCGCCCGACGGCCCGCATCGCTAACCTGGCCCCGACCGCGCGCGACGCGCTCGCCGTTGCCCTGATCGAGCTGCTCAGCCGGTACGACAACCTGTTCCGGCATCCGTTCCCGTACTCGATGGGCTGGCACCAGGCGCCGTTCGACGGCCTCTCGAATGAGCACTGGCAGCTGCACGCGCACTTCCTGCCGCCGCTCCTGCGCTCGGCGACGATGCGCAAGTTCATGGTCGGCTACGAGCTGCTGGCCGAGGCGCAGCGCGACCTGACCGCTGAGGAGGCGGCCGAGCGCCTGCGAGCCGTGTCCCCGATCCACTATCTCGGCCACCAGATGGCCGACAACGACTGACTCGGCGTCGTTACTGCCGCGTACACAACGCCGACACCGGCATCTGGCGACGACCTTTGGCCCAACGGTGGCGCCGCCATGACCGCGTGGGGGTCGGAAACCCCGATTCGCGATCGGATCACCCCGGTACGATCG
>DAIOXD010000154.1:0-5095 GCA_036758145.1 Candidatus Limnocylindrales bacterium | reverse complement strand
CGATCTCGCGGCACACCCGGCCGGGCCGCTCCCCGAGCTCGTCGCCGACACCGGGGCGATCTGACCGCCGCCCCGGAGGCGCGTCAGCGGAAGGTCTGACGCGCCTCGCCGGGCTTGTATGGTCGGAGCCGGTCAGCGGCCCGCCAATCCCCGCAGCACGTCGTGGAGCGGCCCCGCGACGACGGCCAGCACGACGAACGCGGCGATGGCCACGAGATAGACGATGAGGGCGATCGCGATCACGAGGAGGACCGCGACGAGCGCGACGAGGGGCGTGAGGATCAGGATCAGCAGCCAGATCCCTAGGCGTCGTCGCGGCGCGGGCGTCGGCTTACCGCCCAGGACCGAGGCCCGAACGCGCTCGAGGCCGCGCGGGGCTGTGTCTTCGACCGATGCGCCCATCGCCCGCAAACGGCGCAAGCGCTTGTCGACCGGTGGTGCGAGCGAGACGGTGAGTCCGGAACCCGAGAGCCTCGGCACCCCGCCCGCGGCGGTCCATCCGCCACTGCCGCCGCCGACCACGAGGAGCAGCTCCAGCCAGGCCGTCCCGGGCACGTCCCTGCCGCCCGACGCGAGCTTAGTGAGGCCGCGCGCCAGGCCGTCGGGGTCGCGCGTCAGGTCGACGGCCGTCGCATCGGCGAGGTAGCCGCGCGAGCGCCAGGCGAAGGTCAGCAAGGGACCGCTCAGGAAGAGGTTGATGAGCGAGATCCCGATCGTGATGAGGCCACCCATCGTGAGGAGCGTGAGACAGCCGCCGGCGGCGTTCTCGGGCGTGTCGTCGTCGACGGGCCATCCAAGGAGGGAAGCGAGTCCGGCCGCGTCGGCTTTCGGATTGCCGTGACGCCCGACGAGGGGGCGGATCGCCGCTCGCCAGCGCGCCCGGGCGGTCCGGCTCACGATCGACGCGAGGGTCGTCGTCAGGAGCCCATACGTGACGTACACGGCCGCGATGTCGACCGCCAGCCTGAGGTCGCCATCAACGGCGGACGCCATCAGATGGGCGACGATCCCCTGCGTCTCCTCGCGGTCGAGGGTGTCGAGCAGTTCGCGCGCCACGAGCACCGTGGCGTGGTCGGGGTCGCGCCCGAAGACGAGGGCGTTGGCGGGACCGTCGTCGTAGAGCATGACCCGGGGCGGTTCGATCTCGGCCGCGACGGCGAGCTCCCCCACGATGTCGACGAGCTGTTGTTCCTCCGCGTCGCCCTGCCGCGGCTGCCGGGCGCCCATCCCCAGCGCGATCCCGTCGCCACCGACCCGGCGCAGCCGCCAGGCCACCAGGACGTACGCGATGACCAGCAGGACGATCCCGGGGAGGACCCACACGAACATGATCCAGGCGATCGCCTGAATTGTGCCCGGATCGCCGTTGAGCAGACGGTCGAGGAGCGACCAGACCGCGCCGCCCAGGTCCGGCGCTGGGACGACGAGGTTGACGAGGTCGGTGACGACGATGGCGAGCGCCAGCAGGACGGGCGACAGGTAGACCCCGAGCGGGATGCCCATCGTGGCCGCGGCGAGGACCGCCGGCACCGCCCGCAGTCGCGCGTTCCGGCGATGACGGCGCTGCGCGCGGTCGAAGGTCTCGCGGCCGAGGGGCTCGCGGCCTGGGGCGGCGGTCATTCGCACAGTATCGGTGCACCGGCGTGCGCTACGATCGGCACCATGACCGATCGGCCGATCAAGGTGCTCATCGCCAAGCCCGGGCTCGATGGCCACGATCGCGGCGCCAAGGTCCTCGCCCGGGGCCTTCGCGACGAAGGGTTCGAGGTCGTCTACACGGGTCTCCGCCAGACACCCGAGATGATCGCCACGGCCGCCCTCCAGGAGGACGTCGACGTGGTCGGGCTCTCGATCCTGTCGGGCGCGCACATGACGCTCGTGCCCCGCGTGACGAAGCTTCTCGGCGAACGCGGCATGGGCGACGTCCTGGTGACGGTCGGCGGGATCATCCCCGACGATGACGTGGCGGCGCTGCGCGCGGCCGGCGTGGCCGAGATCTTCGGCCCCGGCACGACCATCGCCCAGGTCGCCGACTACCTGCGGGCGAACGCGCGACCGCGCGACTAGCGTGGTGGGGGACGCCGCGGAGCGGGCGGCCGAGCTGTCCGAGGCCGCCGTGGGTGGCGACCGATTGGCGCTGGCGCGACTTCTGACCGCGGTCGAGAACCGGACGCCGGTGGCCGAGGCCGCGCTCCGCCGCCTCTACCGGACGGCCGGGCGAGCGCATCTCGTCGGGATCACCGGGCCGCCCGGTTCGGGCAAGTCCACGCTCGTGGCGGCCCTGATCGCCGAGGTCCGCCGGGCGGGCCGAACCGTGGCGGTGATCGCGGTGGATCCATCGAGCCCGATCACCGGCGGGGCGCTCCTGGGCGATCGAGTCCGGATGCAGGCCTATGCCGGCGACGGCGACGTCTTCATCCGCTCGATGGCGGCGCGTGGGCACGCCGGAGGGCTCGCGTCGACCTCGACGGCCGCGGCGGCCGTGCTCGATGCCGCCGGCTTCGACCTCATCCTGATCGAGACGGTCGGGACCGGGCAGAGCGAGGTCGAAGTGGCGGCCGCGGCGGACACCACGGTCGTGCTCGAGGCGCCCGAGATGGGCGACGAGGTCCAGGCGATCAAGGCCGGCCTGCTCGAGGTGGCCGACCTGGTCGTGGTCAACAAGGGCGACAAGCCCGGGGCGCAGCGGACGGCGGCACAGCTCCGAGCGATGCTCGTGGCCTCCGCACCGCGGGACCGCGAGGACGCGCGGCCTCGGCCCAAGCGTCCGGACGTCCTGATCACGACGGCCGTGACCGGGGATGGCGTCCCGGAATTGCTGGCTGCACTCGATCGGCACCGGACGGTCGGGCGGGCAGGGGAGTCGTCCGCGGCGCGCCTCGCGCGGGCCGAGGCACAGGTCTGGGCGATCGTGGCGGAGCGTCTGCGCGATCGCTTCCAGGACCGGGCGCACGAGGCGACCACGACGGCCCTCCTTGCGGAGGTGGCCGAGCATCGCCTCGACCCGTATTCGGCCGCGGACCGCCTGCTGACCGAGGTCCGGGAGGGCTAGGGCGGAAAGAACGTGACGAAGGATCGCCAGGTGTGCCAATTCACGGTCGTCGCGCAGCATCCGCTGCGATCCCATCCGTTCGTTCGCGAAATGGATCAGATGCCGGGCCATTCGGGGGCCGAGCACCTGTTCCAGTCGACGCCTCTGAGCCACCTTCCCGAGTTGGAACGCCACTCGTTCCAGCGTGTTGGGCCGGTCGTCCCGGATCCGAGACTCAAAGGAACACGATCGCATCGCCGCCCGGATCCCGCCCGTCCGCCAAAGCCGCCAGACACGACCGTGCCGAGATCGGGAAACGTCGCGCCAATTCCGGGATGTGCGCCACCGCCCGGCGGTTCGTCGCCGTGTCGGCCAGGAGCAGAACGACACGATCAAGGCGGAGGTCGCGCTGCTTCGCGCCTATCCGCCGTTCCAGCGCCTGTACGTCGAAGAGTCGCGTCTCGGCCTCCACAAGGATCCCGAACGCATGGCAGTCGATCACGACGTCGGCGCTCCGCAGGTCACCGGCTACCGGGATGGCCACTTCCGTGCGCCACCGGAGCGTCGGGGACACGCGACCTCGCAAACGTTCGATCAGTGCAAGGTGAGCCCGATCTCGAACCGGGGGACCTGCCGGATGAAGGCCGACCGACACCTCGAGGCCGAGGACAGCCGCGACTTTCGCGACTAACTCGATCGATAGGGCGCGCATTTCAGCGCGCTCGATCCGGCCGATCATCGCGTGCGAGACGCCGACCAACCGTCCAAGCTGCCGCTGGCTTAGGGCAGCTGCGTGTCGCGCGATGAGAAGCTCGCTCCCGACGCGCGATGTGATGAATCGACCACGTCGCAAGCCCCGATGCGTGGCACGATCGGACGTCGGCATCCTCCGATCCTGAGGCTCGGGGCTTACCAGGCACGTATCCCGGGCCTCGACGTCGGGGGCCGTTGGATTGGCACAACCGGTGGTCCAACACGCGAGCGACACCTCGAGGTAGGCCGAGATCCGGCCCATTCGCTCGCGATGTGGTCCACACCTGAGCCAAAGTGGGATGGATCGAGGCATTCGATCGTGAACTGAGCCATCCGATCGCTCCTTGGCGCACGGCGTGTTCCGTAGGAGGCAAGGCATCGCCAGGCGCCCCGGCACGGACCGTCGACAGCCGCGTACCATCGCGGCCATGGGGAGCTCGATCGGGCGCGTCTTCGTGGCAGGTGCCGGCTTGATGGGCCACGGGATCGCCCAGGTCCATGCGGCGATCGGGTTGCCGGTGGTGCTGTACGAGCCTGACCTCGCCCGGGCCGAGGCCGGCCGCGATCGGGTCGCCGGCAACCTGGACCGCGCGGTCGCCAAGGGACGTCTCACGCAGGATGAGCGCGACGCCACGCTCGCCCGGATCGAGCCGACCGCGGACCTGGCTGGCGTCGCCGAGGCGGACCTCGTCATCGAGGCCGTCTTCGAGGACCTCGCGGTCAAGTCGGTCCTCTGGCACGAGCTCGACGCACTGGCGCCGCCCACGGCCATCTTCGCCTCGAATACCTCGTCGATCGCGATCCATCGCCTGGCGGAGGCGGTCTCGTCGGAGCGTCGCGAGCGCTTCGTCGGGATGCATTTCTTCAGCCCCGTCCCGGTCATGCCGCTCATCGAGCTGATTCGCTCGAACGACACGAGCGACCAAACCGAAGCGGCGATCCGTTCGCTCGGCGACCGGCTCGGAAAGCAGGTCATCGTGTCGGCCGATCGTCCGGGGTTCATCGTCAACCGCATCCTCATGCCGTTTTTGGCGGAGTCGATGCGCGCTTTCGAGGAAGGCCTCGGCACGGCCGAGGACATCGACACCGGCGCACGGGTCGGCCTCAATCACCCGATGGGTCCGCTCGAACTCGCCGACTTCATCGGCCTCGATGTCTGCCTCGGCATCATGCTCGTTCTCGACGACGGGCTCGAAGGTGAGCAGTTCCAGCCGCCGGACGTGCTCGTCGAGCTCGTCGACGCCGGCCATCTCGGCCAGAAGACGGGGCACGGGTTCTACAGCTATCCCCGCGAGCCTGCGCCGAGATGAC
>DAIOXD010000153.1:0-5099 GCA_036758145.1 Candidatus Limnocylindrales bacterium | reverse complement strand
GCCGCATCCGCACCACGACGTCGCTCGATGCCCTGCCGCTCGCCCGGCTGTACGCCAGCGCCACGCCCGCCCCGGTCGTCCGGCTCGAGGCGATCCGGCTCGCCGACTGGGAACGCCAGGGCTCGCATTGGCGCGTCCCGCGCTCGAGCCTCACGCCGATCCTGCGCTTCGCCGACGTCGAGAGCTTCGTCCAGGCCTCGGTCGATGGCGGGAAGGACGGCGCGTTGCTCGACGGCTTCCTCCAGATCGGGGTCGCCAAGGAGGACCAGCCGCACTACCTCAAGCTCATGGCCCGGCCCGAGGCCGACGTCTCGGCCCTGCTCGACTTCGGTCTCGGCGAGATCGCGAGCCGGACGACCAAGGGCGGCGACCATCGCCACGATCGGGGCGTCATCGCCCCGGTCCGGACCTATGAATCGCCGATCGATCGACGCCTGGAGGAGGCGGGCTTCGATTCGATCGCCAGCGTCACGCTGCTGATGAAGGAAACCCTCGTCCGTGTCGCCGAACCGGCCCTCGTGCCGGCCGGCGTCCGCTAAGCGGAGGCTCGCATGGAATCAGGTGAGCGCCCTCGTGAAACGATCGACGACCTCGACGCGCTGCTCGGCGCGATCCCGCCCGAGATCGTGGCAGCGGTCAACGCCCTGCCCGATCGCAACGCCCTCATCGAGGTCGTCATGGATCTCGGCCGGCGACCGGAGGCGCGCTTCCCGGATTCGGAGGTGAGCCTGCTCGATCGGGAGATCGACGAGTCCGACATCGCCTTCGTGGTCGAGCACATCGGCACGTTCGGCGACGACAACCGGGCGGGCATCGAACGGACGCTTCACCGCATCAGCGCGATCCGCAACCGGAACGGCAAGATCGTCGGGCTGACCTGCCGGATCGGCCGGGCCGTCTATGGCACGATCGAGATCATCAACGACTTCGTCGAGACCGGGAAGTCGATCCTGATCATGGGCCGGCCGGGGATCGGCAAGACCACGATGCTGCGCGAGGCCGCGCGGGTCCTCGCCGACGACACCGGCAAGCGGGTCGTCGTGGTCGACACGTCGAACGAGATCGCCGGTGACGGCGACATCCCCCACCCGGCCATCGGCAAGGCGCGCCGGATGCAGGTGCGCACGCCCTCGCTCCAGCACGAGGTGATGATCGAGGCGGTCGAGAACCACATGCCCCAGGTCATCGTCATCGACGAGATCGGCACCGAGCTGGAGGCCCAGGCCGCGCGCACGATCGCCGAGCGCGGTGTCCAGCTGATCGGCACGGCGCACGGCAACAACCTCGACAACCTGATGCTCAATCCGACCCTCTCCGACCTGATCGGCGGGATCCAGAGCGTCACCCTCGGCGACGAGGAGGCGCGCCGCCGGCGGACACAGAAGAGCGTCCTCGAGCGCAAGGCGCCGCCCACCTTCGACGTCATCGTCGAGATCGTCGACCGCGAGCGCGTCGCCGTCCATGCCGATGTCGCCGACACCATCGATGCGATGCTGCGCGGCGACCAGGTCTCGCCCGAACTTCGCTGGCGCGACGAGGAAGGCGTCCATCGAAGCCAGGGCCGGCCGCGGCCGTCGCCTCGCGAGCAGCTCGGGGCAGAACGGTTCGCCGGCCTCGTCGGCGCCGGTTCGCCGTGGCGGATGGAGCCCGGCTGGCGCGGCGACGGTGCGTATCGCAACGGCGGCTACCGCGAGGCGGAGCGCGGTTCCGGCGTGCGACCGGGCTACCGGCCGGGCGCGACCGGCGGCTGGCGCTCGTCGCGTGGCGGGTCAGGTCGCGAGCCGGCGACGCGAGGCCCGGCGTCGGAGGGTGACTGGGCCGGCACTCTGCCCGGTGAGCGCTTCGCATCGGCGCCCGGCGGGGCACGCGGTCCCGCGAGCGTCGCCGAAGCGCCGTTCGTGGCCGGTGAGATCGCCGATCGCGGACCGCTCGAGCGTGGCGCCCTGACGACCGCGGCCGAGACGCGCGCTCGCGAGGCGCGCGAGCTCCAGCGCCAGAAGGCGTGGGCCGACCAGGCCAGCCGTGCGCTGAGCGCGATGAAGGCCGAGGACGGGACCGGGCCGGTCAATGCCGACGAACTCGAGGACGACGATCTCGATCGCCTGCCGCTTGGCGCGGAGGAGGGCCTCGACGGCGGGACCGTGCTCGTGCCGGGGGGCTCGCCGCTGCCGACCCTGCGCGTGCTGCCGCAGGGGATCAGCCGCAAGCGCCTCGAGCAGGCGATCCGCGATCTCCAGCTCCCCGTGGTGATCGCCCGGGATGTCGACGAGGCGGACGTCGTCATGACGCTTCGCAACGAGTACAAGCAGAAGACGCCGATGCTGCGCGACGCCGAGGAGCGCGCGGTCCCGATCTACGTCCTCAAGAGCAACACCATCCCGCAGATGCAGTCGAGCCTGACCTCGATCTTCTCGCTCGAGATCGATCCGCGCGAAGCCGCTCTGCGAGAAACGGAGGACGCGATCGAGTCGGTCCTGTCGTCGTCCGAGGCCGTCGAGCTCTCGCCCCAGAACGCCTATATCCGGCGGCTCCAGCACCAGATGGCCGAGCGGGCCAACCTCGTGTCGCGCTCCCGGGGACGGGAGCCGTACCGGCGGGTCCGGCTCTATCCGGACGCGGCACGGAGCGGTTGGCGCTGACCGGGCCGCTCGATCTGCGATTCGGTCTCGACCGACTGAGCCGCGGGCTGATCGCCTACGGGATCGTCGCGCTCGTCGTCGCGACGATCGGGTTCGGGGCGACCGTGTGGGCCAATGGCCGCCTTGGCAGCCTGCGCGATACGGTCGGGGTGAGTGTCGACCAGATGGCGAGCTCGATGGAGCAGTCTGCCGCGGCGCTGCACGATGCGTCGAGGACGGCCGCGACGTTCAGTTCCACGCTGGATCAGGGCGCGGCCGCGATGCCGGCCATCTCGCAGCAGATCGGCGCTGTCCGGACCGATCTCAGTGCGCTGGGCGACCAGCTGCGCTCGGTCAACATCTTCGGGGCTTCCCCGTTGTCGTCGGCGGCCGACGCGGTCGGGCGGATCGGGGTCAGCCTCGAGGGCCTCGACACGCAGCTCCAGCTTGCCGCGGTCGCATTGACCGCCAACGGGGATGCGCTTGCGACGAGCGCGACCTCGCTCGGCCGGCTGGGCGACAGTGCAGCGGCCGTCGCGACCCGCCTCCGCTCGGGCGTTATCGAGGACTCCTTCGGCGACGTCCAGTCGGTCATCCTCGTCCTGCTGCTCGTCTTCACCGCCTTGTCGGTCGTGCCCGCGGTCGGCGCGCTCGTCCTCGGCGTCTGGTTGCGACGCGGGCTGGCGAGTGATGGGCCTCCGATCGAGCCCGGTGGTGAGCCGCCCATCGTGCCCGGCGGGCCGCCGATCGTGCCGGGCGATCAGGCTCGTTGATATGGGCGGCCCGATCCGAGCGTGGCGAGGTATGCATCTTGACGGATCCGACGTGTGGCCAAGCGTGGAACCGCAGGTCTTGATCAGCCAGCCTGATAGCGGCCGTGGCTCGGTCCAGCGGGGACCGCGGCGGGCCCTTGCCGTCAGCGGAGCTCGTGCCTGAGCGCTGAGCGGGCGGCCAGCATCCCACTCATGCCGTGGACGCCGGCACCGGGCGGCGTGGAGGACGAGCACAGGTAGAGGCCCCGGCCCACCCGATATGGATCGAGTGCGGGCCACGGCCTGAAGATGAGCTGGCGGATGTCCTGGATCCCGCCGTTGATATCGCCGCCGACATAGTTCTCGTCGTAGGCCTCCACCGCGGCCGGGCCGTGGGTGGCCCGGGCGAGGACCCGATCGCGGAAGCCGTGGGCGAAGCGCTCGACCTGTGCCTCGATCTGGTCGGTCATGTCCACGGTGGATCCCGCCGGGACGTGGCAATAGGCCCAGGCGGTCGTCTTGCCGGCCGGCGCACGCGTCGTGTCCCACGGCGCGTACTGGACGAAGATCACGTACGGCCGGTCGGGGTGGCGGCCGGCGGCGACCTCGGCCTCGGCCACGGCGATCTCGTCGAGCGTGCCACCGAGATGGACCGTCGCCGCGCGCCGGGGCCCCTCGGCGGTCCACGGAACCGGGCCGTCGAGCGCCCAGTCGACCTTGAAGACGCCGCTGCCGTAGCGGAAGCGCTGGGCGTGCCGGCGCGCGCCGGGTGACAGCCGGTCGCCGGCGATCCGTGCGAGCTGTCTTGGCGTGACGTCGAGGAGGATGGCGCGTGCGTGTGGGAGGTCGGCGAGTGACCCGACGCGATGAACCATGACGATCTCGCCGCCGACCGCCGTCAGTTCCGCGACGAGCGCGCCCGCGACAGCAGCCGCGCCGCCCCGGACCATCGGCCAGCCGACCGCATGGGCGTAGGTGGCGAGGACGAGCCCGAACGAGGCACTCAACGGGCGATCGAGGCTCAGCATCGAATGGGCCGAGATCCCACCGAACAGCGCGCGCGCGGACTCGCCGTGGAAGCGGGCCCGTGCCAGCCCTCGCGCCGAGCGCAGCGCGGGGAGCCCGAACCGAGCGAAGGCCAGCGGATGACGCGGTCGGTGGAGCACCGGCCGGAAGAGGTCGTCTTCGAGCGCCTCGGCGTCCCGGACGAGCGGTCCGAAGAGCCGGCGCCACGCCCGCCCGTCCTCACGGTCGAATCCGTCACCGGTGGCCGCTACGGACCGTTCCAGGACAACGGAGTGACCGCGGTCGAGCGGGTGGGCGACCGGTGCGTCCGGATGGACGACGTCGACGCCGTGTGACGCAAGGTCGATCGTACGGAAGAACGGTGACGCGACGGTCAAGGGCAGGATCGTCGAGCAGACGTCGTGGCGGAACCCGGGCAGGGTCAGTTCCGTGCCCCGTGACGCCATACTCGCCGCACGCAGATGGGAGGATCTCGATGCGCAAGATCGGTGCCGCGGTCTGGTCGACCGGCCATGCCGGCAAGGTGATCGTCGAGGCCGGGCTGCTCCGGCCGTGGATCGAGTTCCGCGGCGGGATCGTCTACAACGAGGCCAAGGAGGGCATCGATCTCGGTGAGGCGTGCGGACTGGACGTCCGGCTCGGCGCACCCGTCTCGGCCGACGTCGACGCGGTCCTCGCTCGGCCAGACATCGACGTCGTCTTC
>DAIOXD010000152.1:0-5124 GCA_036758145.1 Candidatus Limnocylindrales bacterium | reverse complement strand
AGAGGCCTGTGCTATCCTCCCGCATCGGCCGGACTCCGGGTCGCGTGTTCCCGTGCCGGTCGTTCGGTATCGTCACACGAAGGGGATAGACCATCAGTCGAGACCTGCGCGTCAACCAGATGATCCGCATCCCACAGGTGCGAGTCGTCGATGAAGAGGGTGCCCAGCTTGGTGTCATGCCCACGCCACAGGCGCTCGAGATGGCGCAGGAGCGAGGTCTCGACCTCGTCGAGGTCGCACCGATGGCCGCGCCGCCGGTGGTCAAGTTCCTCGATTTCGGACAGTACAAATACGATCTGACCAAACGGGAGAAGGAAGCCAAGCGCAAGCAGCGTTCGGTGACCTTCAAGGAGGTCCGCCTCTCGCCCAAGATCGGGACGGGGGACTTCGACACCAAGGTCCATCGCGCGGTCGAGTTCCTCGAAGACGGCGATCGGATCAAGGTGACCGTTCGGTTCCGCGGTCGGGAATTGACCCATCCGGAGCTCGGTCGCAACCTCCTCGCGAAGTTCGTCGATCGGGTCAAGGACCACGGGGTCGCGGAGCGAACGCCGCTCCTCGAAGGCAAGTCGATGCACATCACGATGGCATCGCTCCACAAGCCGAAGGTGCACGAGTCGACGAACGCGCGAAGCGCCGAGGCGCACGAAGACGGGATCGAAGCCCAGCCCGTCGCAGCCAGGATCGAACCGAAACAGGAACAGAAGTCAGAAGCGAAGACCGAAGCCAAACCCCAGGCTGTGGCGGAAGCCAAGCCCGAGCCAGTGGCCGAGGCCACGCCGGTGCCGGCCGTCGAGCCCGAGCCTCCCGTGAGGACGGTCCCGAAGGCGGCACCGAAGCAGACCAGCGAACCGAAGCCGGCCCCCGAGCCGGTGACGTCAGGAGAATGAGGCCAGGATGCCCAAGATCAAGAGCCACAAGGCGGCCCAGAAGCGGATCGGCGTGACCGGCAGCGGCAAGTTCGTCCGCGTCAACGCCTGGAGCGGGCATCACCTCGAGATCAAGTCGTCCCGACGGACCCGTCGCTACGCGGGCAAGTCGGTCATCGGACCCGAACACGCTCGGCAGGTCCGTCGCCTGCTGCCGTACCTCTAGGAGCAGGCCGAACCCATGGCACGAGTCAAGCGGGGCGTCACGTCCCACCGGCGCCACAAGCGCCTCATGCAGGACGCCGAGGGCCGCAAGGGCGCCAAGTCGCGCCTGGTCAAGCCCGCGCGCGAGGCACTGCTCCATGCGCTCGCCTACGCGACGCGCGATCGCAAGCAGCGCAAGCGCCAGTTCCGCCAGCTGTGGATCATCCGGATCAACGCGGCGGCGCGCCAGAACGGTCTGACCTACGGCCAGTTCATCGCGGGCCTCAAGAAGGCCGACATCGAGATCGACCGCAAGATCCTGGCCGATATCGCCGTCCGTGACGCCGCGACCTTCGGCAAGATCGTCGACCTCGCCAAGACGACCGGCTAGGCGGCGCCAGACCCCGTCGTCAACGACGCTCGGGGGCGCTGGATTCCACGGCCCATGGATGGAAGGACCGACGTGGACCTCGCCGACCTGACGCGCGACCTCGCAACGCTCCGCGACGACGCTCTCGCTGCGATCGCCGCGACGACCGATGTCGGCGGCCTCGAGGCGCTCGAGCTCGACGTCCTCGGCAAGAAGGGTCGCCTCACCTCCATCCTGCGCGGCATCGGCGCGCTGCCGCCCGACGACCGACCCCGGGTCGGCGCCGTCGCGAACGCGGTCCGGGCGACCATCGAGGGCGCGCTCGCTGCGCGCGGCGCGGATCTGCGCGCTGCGGCGCAGACCGGACGGCTGGCCGCCGAGACGCTCGATGTCACCACGCCGGGTCGGCCGATCGGGCGCGGGACCCTTCACCCGAGCATCGAGGCGATGGGTCAGATCGCCGAGATCTTCGGCCAGTTCGGGTTCGTCGTCTTCGAGAGCCCCGAGATCGAGGACGACCTGACCAACTTCCAGATGCTCAACATCCCGCCCGACCATCCGGCGCGCGACCTGTGGGACACGCTCTATGTCGACGTCGAGGGCCGGCTGCTGCGGACCCACACGTCGCCCGGCCAGATCCACGCGATGCGTTCGATACAGCCGCCCATCCGGGCGCTCCTCCCCGGCCGCTGCTTCCGCTACGAGGCCATCGATGCCTCGCACGGCTCGGAGTTCTTCCAGGTCGAGGGCCTGATGATCGATGAGGGGACGACGATGGGGGACCTCCGGGGCCTCCTAGACCAGTTCGCCAAGGCGATGTACGGGGCCGACAAGAAGACCCGCTTCCGGCCCGGCTACTACCCGTTCACCGAGCCGTCGGTGGCGTTCGACGTCGAGTGCCTGGTGTGTGGCGGATCGGGCTGTCCGGCGTGCGGCCGGACCGGCTGGATGACGATCCTCGGCGCCGGAATGGTCCACCCGGTCGTGCTCCAGTACGGCGGACTGGACCCGGAGCGCTATCAGGGCTTCGCGTTCGGGATGGGCCCCGAGCGGATCAAGATGCTCAAGCACGGCATCACGGACCTGCGGCTCTTCCTCGACAACGACCTGCGCTTCCTGGAGCAGTTCCGATGAGGGTGCCGCTCGGCTGGCTGCGCGAGTTCGTCGATGTCGACCTGACCCCCGAGGCGCTCGCTGAGCGCTTGACACTCCTCGGGATGGAGGTCAAGGGGATCGTCCAGTGGGGCGAGGACTGGCGCAACGTCGTCACCGGGGAGCTGCTGTCGGTGGAGCGCCATCCGCGCGCCGACCGCCTCTCGCTGACCCGTGTCTCGGTCGGCGACGGCGAACCGCTCGAGATCGTCTGCGGCGCGACCAATATCGCCGCCGGCCAGCGGGTCCCGGTCGCCCTGCCCGGCGCGGTCCTGCCGGGCGACCGGCGGATCGAGCGCACCGAGAAGATGGGCGTCGTGAGCAACGGCATGCTCTGCTCGGGCGAAGAGCTGGGGATGACCGCCGATGGCGAGGGGATCCTCATCCTGCCGCCGGACACGCCGCTCGGCCGCCCGCTCGCCGAGCTCTTCGGCGAGGTCATCCTCGACGTCGACGTCAAGCCGAACCGTGGCGACGCGCTCTCGATCGTCGGCCTGGCGCGCGAGGTCGCCGCGGCTACGGGCGGGACGCTGCGCCTGCCACCGACCGATGTGTCCGAGGCGGGCCGGCCGACCGCCGAGCGGCTCCGGGTCGACGTCCTCGATCCGGACCTGTGCCCGCGCTTCGTGGGCCGCTGGGTGAGCGGCGTCAAGATCGGTCCGTCGCCGGACCGCGTCCAGATGCGTCTCCTGGCGGCCGGTCAGCGGCCCGTGAGCAACGTGGTGGACGCCTCGAACTACGTGATGCTCGAGCTGGGCAAGCCGATCCACACGTTCGACTCCGCCGCGGTCCACGAGGGCCGGATCGTCGTCCGTCGGGCGAAGGCCGGCGAGCGGCTCGAGACGCTCGACCACGTCCAGCGCGAGCTCGATCCCGAGACGCTCGTCATCGCCGATCCGAACGGTCCGATCGGGATCGCCGGGGTCATGGGCGGCGCGACCTCGGAGATCAGCGACGCGACGACCGACGTGGTCGTGGAGTCGGCGATCTTCGACCCGATCAGCATCCGCCGGACGGCATTCCGCTACGCCCTCCGCTCCGAGGCCAGCCTGCGCTTCGAGAAGGGCCAGGAGTTCCGCCTCGCCCGGCTCGGTGCCGATCGAACGGCCCGCCTCATCGCCGAATGGGCCGGCGGCGAGGTCGCCCCGGGCGCCGGGGATTCCAACCAGGTGGAACCCGCCCCGGCCCATGTCGCCTTCCGGCCGGCCCGGGTCAACCGCCTGCTCGGGACGACGCTCGGCACCGACGAGCAGCGCGCCCTCCTGGCGCGGGTCGGGATCGAGACGGCCCCGTCCGCAGCTGGGACGCGCGTTCGTGTCGCGGCCGGGACCAAGCCGCTCGACGTCGATGCGGCCGGCGACGAGGTGGTCGATGCCACCGTCCCGACCTGGCGGCGCGATCTCGCCGTCGAGGCCGACATCACCGAGGAGGTCATCCGCGTGCGCGGTTACGACCTCGTCCCGGCCACGCTGCCGCACACGCCGATGCCCGCCTACCGCCCGGATCCGCTGGGTGTCCGGAATGCGGTCCGCGAGACGCTCGTCGGGGCCGGACTCACGGAGGTGGTGACCTTCGCCCTCGTCGCACCGCGGATGGTCGAGCGCTTCGCGGCGCATGACGACGGTGTCGCCGAGGGTGAACCCGAGCAACGCGCCGGCGGCCGACCCGTGCTCGTCACCAACCCGCTGTCGAGCCAGCACTCGGTCCTGCGCCAGAGTCTCGTCGGTAGTCTGCTCGAGATCGTCTCGACCAACCTTCGCCAGGGTCGGGACGACATCGCCATCTTCGAGGTGGGCAAGGGCTACGGGGCGCCATCGGAGTCGTCGACGCACGAATGGTGGCGGCTCGGGTTCGCGCTGACCGGCACCGCCGAGCCACCGGCCTGGGACCGGCCGGCCCGACCGTACGACCTCGAAGACGCGAAAGGCATCCTCGACCTGCTCTGCCGGCGTCTTGGCTTCGCCAGCCCGGTGTTCACGGCATTGACCGATGACGTGAACCTGCATCCCGGTCGCGCGGCGCTCGTCCATGCTGGTGGCGATCTCAATGGTCGCCTCGGCGAGCTGCACCCCGAAACGGTGGCCTCGCTCGATCTCCGAGCCGAGCGGGTCTACGTCGCCGAGGTCGCGGTCGCCGGCCTGGCGGGCGGCCGTCCAGCGGACTTCCGGGTCGTGGCGCCCTCTCGGCAACTCTCGGTGGAGCGCGACCTGGCCGTCGTCGTCCCGCTCGAGACCCCGGCAGCCGTCGTGGACGCCGTCATCCTGCGTCACGGCGGCCCGCTCCTTCGCGGCGTCGCGCTCTTCGACATCTATCGCGGCCGGCCGCTGGCGGACGGCGACAAGAGCCTCGCCTACCGCCTGACCTTGCGCGACGACGAGCGGACGTTGACCGAGGATGAGCTCGACGCGGCCGTCGCCGCGGTCGTGGCCGGCCTGACGGCCGACATCGGCGCGCGCTTCCGGACCTGACCTCCCCGGCTGATGGCGTCCAGATACGTCCGTGACACCGGAGCTGGACGCGCGGTGAGGC
>DAIOXD010000151.1:0-5188 GCA_036758145.1 Candidatus Limnocylindrales bacterium | reverse complement strand
TGGCGCGCGGATCGGACGGGTCGGGGAGGGCGCGCAGGTCGGCGGCGGCCTTCGACGCGTAGCTCGAGTCGGACATGTTCGGTCTCCGAAGGCGGGGATGGCAGGCATCGGATGGAAGCTGCGTTGCCCCGACGTTCGCGGAGTCGTCTGAGGGTTTCCTGAGAACGGTCGCCCGGTCGGGCTAACGTTTCGAAACGTTGGTGCGGGCCGGCCCGGGCGCGGCCTAGTGCTCGGTGCCGCCGGTGAAGGTCCAGCCGTCGATGCGGAGGGCGGGGACCACCACGCCCCCGAGGAAGCCCCTGAGCGTCTTGCGTTCGCTCGCCACCGCCACCGTTCCGGCCAGCGCCTCGAGATAGCTCTGCGTGTAGCGCAGGTTCTTGACCGGACCGACGAGCTCGCCGCCCTCGACGAGGAAGGTGCCGTCGCGGGTCATCCCGGTCACGATCGCGAGCTTCGGATGGACCGGATTCGTGTAATGGAAACGGGTCACGAGCAGGCCCCGGTCCAGGCCACCGATGAGCGCCTCGCGCGACGACGTCCCAGCGTCCATGAACATGTTGATCGGGAACGGACCGTATGGATTGGGCGCCGGGAGGCCGTGGCCGGTCGACGCGACCCCGTCGCGGGCCGCGGTCTGGGCGTCATATACGACGTTCCGGCACAGCCCGCGTTCGATGAGCGCGACGCGCTGTTTGGCGACCCCCTCATAGTCGAACCAGATCGGGAGGCCGGCCGGATCGTAGCCGTCGTCGACGATGGTCACGAGGTCGCTCCCGATCCGCTTGCCGGGCTCGAAGAAACTGCGCTCCTCCTGGACGGCAAGCGCGGAGAACCCCAGGTAACCGAGCATGTCGAGCAGGTCGACGACCGCGTACTCCTCGAGGACGACGGGATAGTCGCCGGGCTCGATCGAGATGGCGTTGGCGGTCGCGCCCGCCTTGCCGGCGGCCTCGCGGCCGATGGCCGCCGCATCGATCGTCGTCGCGTCGACCGCGGCCGATTCGGCGTAGCCGCTGCCGCCGCCCGGGCCCATCGAGACGGTGATCAGTTGCGAGGTCGTCCTGGTCCCGGCGGCGAGGGTGCCGGCCGAATTCGCGACGGCGACCGATTCGGTCCCGGTCGCGAACGACCCGTACGCCGTCACCCCCGCATCGTCGGCCGCGCCGATGACGGCGCGGACGGCTTCGGCCCGGAATTCGGGGCTGGCACCGGCCGTGGCCGCGCTGTAGGCCGCCGCCACATCCTGGATCTCGGTCGGGCCGGGGAGGCCGGCCCAGTCGTCGAGCTCCTCGACGACCCTGGCGATCGCCGCCGCGTTCTCGGCCAGCCGGCGCAGGCCCTCCTCATCCGTACGGCCGGACGACGCGACGCCGACGCGCTTCCCGACGACGACGCGAAGGTTGATGACGACATTCGACTCGGCGACGTTCTGGTGGATCTCGCTGTTGGCGAACCGGGTCAGCGCCGAGTCGTCGGCCATGACCAGGGCCTCGGCTTCGCTGACGCCCTCGCGCTGGGCGTGGGCGAGGGCGGCCTCGGCGAGGGTCAGGGCGTCGCGTGCGCGATCGTCGTTCACCGCGGCACTACCACTTGCCGACGCCGACCTGGACGTTCCGGAAGCGCGCGCCGGGCACCCCGTGGCCGACGTGACCGGTCTGGCCGGGCTCGCCCTTGCCGCAGTTGGGTGTCCCGAGCATCACGTAGCTCCCTTCGTCGCCGACCGCGTCGCATGAGCGCCAGAACTCGTAGGTGATCCCGGTATAGGTCGGGTTCTTGAACAGCCGGCCCTTCACCCCACCCTTGATCTCGTAGGCGACCTCGGTCGCGAACTGGAAGTTCAGCCGCCGGTCGTCGATCGACCACGACCGGTTCGAGGCGAGGTAGAGGCCGTCGTCGGTGTCGGCGACGATGTCGTCGAGGCTCATCCCGGGCTGGGGCAGCAGGTTGATGTTGGTCATCCGGATGAGCGGGATCCGGTTCCAGCCGTCGGCCCGCATCGCGCCGCCGCTCTGACGGCCGATCCGCGGCGCCGTCTCGCGGCTCGACAGGTAGCCGACGAAGATCCCGTTCTCTACCAGCGGGACGGCCTGGGCCACCACGCCCTCATCGTCCCAGCCGAAGGTGCCCATCCCGCCGGGTGCCGTCGCGTCGGCGACGATATCGATGAGGTCGGAGCCGTAGCGGAAGCCCTCGTCGAGCTTGTCGGTGGTCAGAAAGCTCGTGCCCGCGTACGACGCCTCCGTGCCGAAGACGCGGTCGAGCTCGGTCGGATGGCCGCATGACTCGTGGACCTGGAGGTAGAGCTGGCTGGGGTCCAGGACGATCGTGTAGCGGCCTGACGGGCATTGCGGGGCGGTCAGCAGCTCGACGGCCTCCTCGGACAGCGGTCCCGCGCGATCGGCCAGGCCGAGCCGCCGGACGATCTCGTAGCCCCCACCGCCCCAGCCGCCGCCCGAATCCGGGTAGCTCCGGCGCTGGTGCTCGTCGCCGTCGACGGCATTGGCCTCGATCCCCGCTCCGACGTGGGTGATGACCTGCTCGGTCAGGCTGCCGTCGGTGGCGGCGAAGGTCTTCCACTCGCGTTGCGCGGCGTAGGTCGACTCCGTGAAGGCGATGCCATCGACTCGCGCGGCGGCCTCGTCGGCGGCGAGGAGATCGGCGATCTTGGTCTCGAGGGGGACGGTGAATGGGTCCTCCTCGAACGGGGTCTCGTAGCGTCCCGTGGCGGGCGGCCGGTCGTCGAGTCGGGTCTGGTCGCGCAGAGCGGTGGCGCTCGCACGTGCGATCCGGACGGCCTCACCGGCGATGCGGTCCGCCTCGGCGGTCGTAAGGACGTGCGAGGCGGCGAAACCCCAGGCGCCATCGACGAGGACCCTGACCCCGAACCCTTCGCTCTCCCCGGAGGCGACGCCCTCGACCCGACCGGTCTTGATCGCGATGCTCTCCTCGAGGCGGCGGACGACGCGCACGTCGGCATATCCCGCGCCCTGGGCGGAGGCCGTGTCGAGGGCGCGATCGGTCAGGTCTCGCATGCGCGGCCGAGCCTAGCAGAGGGGTGGTTCGGTGGCATCTGGGGGATTCGACCTAGTCGGGACGAATCCGGGCCCCGCCAGATATGCGTCCCACGAATGGTCGGCGCGATCCCTCCGACCGCCCGAGCGTGGACATCTGTCAGGCAGTCGCCGGGGAAGTAGGTGACAGCGAAATGCGCCTCACTTCCTGACCAGTAGTCGCCAGGCACATATCTGTCCGGCAGGTCGAGGTCGGCCGGCTCAGAACGTCGTGTTGCCGGCGACCGCCTGGAAGGTGAGGTAGATCCCGAGCCCGAAGACGAGGAAGGAAGCGACCAGCGGCAGATATCGGCTGACACTGCCGAGGGTCGACGCCGAGTCCACGCGATCGAGTCGGCCGCGGGCGACCACGAGCGCCAGCCCGATCCCGCTCATCACGAGCGCCATGCCGAGACCGAAGGCGACGACGAGGACGAACCCGAACGCGGGCCGTCGGGCCGCGATCGAGCCGAGCAGGATGAGCAGCGCGCTCGCCGATGGGATGAGCCCGCCGGCCAGGCCAAGGACGAAGAGGCTGCGCCACGAGATGGTGGCGCCGGTCGGCGGCAGATGCGAGTGGCGAACGCCGCCATGGCTGTGTTCGTCCGGGGCCGGCTCGTGGTCGTGGTCGTGAGCCTGCGCGGCGGGATGGTCTTGGTCGTGGTCGTGGTCGTGGGCAGCCCGGTCGTCGTGAGCGGCCCCGTGCGCATGGTCGCGGGCTGCGGATGCGTGGTGCTCGTGCGCGTCGCCGTGCGTGTGCGCCGGCAGGTGGCCCGCCGCGGCTCGCTGGATCCGCCAACGCCGCCGGCCCTCACTGAACAGCATCCAGCCGCCGATCGCCACGATCGAGAGCGCGGCCACGAACGGCGCGATCTTGACCACGAGGTCCGGCGGCAAGACCCCCTGGGCACCGACCACGAGTCCCGCCAGCAGGAGGATCCCGATGGTGTGCGACAACGTCACGGACAAACCCAGGCCCGCGGCATGCAACGGCGTCCCTCGCGTCCCGACCAGGTATGCCGCCATCAGCGTCTTGCCGTGGCCCGGCGTCAGCGCGTGGCCGGCACCCAGCGCGGCGGCTGTGAGGATCGAAACGAGCAGGACGATCGGCGAGAGGTCCGCGGAGCGAAAGATCGATGGCAGGTCGCCGCTCGTGACCCCGCCCGGAACGGACCCGGCGGACACCGGGACCACCGCCCCGGGGCTCGAACCGGCGGCGGCCGGCGAGGCGCTCATGGCTGGTACCGCGCTCCCGCCGGCCTCGGCCCCGCTCCCGCCGGCCCCAGCCCCGCCAGCCACGGCCCCGGCCAACGGTGACGCGTCGGGGATCTCGAAGACGCCGAGCGTCGGGCCGCCGGGGGTCACGACGATCGCCACCGACTTGTCGGCCAGGGCCTGCGTCAGCAGCTTGGTCGGATAGAGCGCGAGCCGGGCGGAGGTGCTTGTCGACCGCAGCTCCCCGCCATCCTTCCCGGCGAGCGTCACGCCAGAGCCCGTCGCGACGATCTCACGCCATCCCAGTCGGTCGGCGAACGAGGTGTCGGCATAGGTGATCACGCTGCCTGCCGCCAAAGGCGCGATGAGCGTCGCCTCGTACCCGCACACGAGCCGCATCGTCGACAGCCCGCCCACACCGGGCGGGAAGCTGAGGCCCGCTTCGGTCACGGTCAGCGTCTGGGCCACCCCGTCGACCACGAGGGCGAGTGAGGACGACTGGCCTTGGCAGGCCTTCGCCCGGCCGGCGTCGGTCTCGGCGTCGGAGACCTCGCCGTCCCCGTCGGTGTCGAAGTCGAGGCGAGCCGTGAACGTCGGGATCTCGGCCTGGTCGAGGACGACGTCGAGCAGGATCCGGTCCGGCTCGACGCGGATCCCGGTGTAGTGATTGATCGTGAAGTTGCCGAGCGGGTGCGCCGCGGCGAGCGCCGGGATCAGGAGCGCCATACCGACGCCGAGGAGGGCGGCAGCCCAGCGTCGTCGATGATGACGCTCGCGAGCGCTCACAGGAGGTCGGCCGGGTTCGGGCTAGGAAGATCGGTCATCGTGGTTGCGTCCCAGATCATGCAGCAGGTTCCATCGTCGCGCCCCTCGACCAGAAGTGGGCGCGCGGGCCAGCACCATGCATACGCTGCGTGGTCGCT
>DAIOXD010000150.1:0-5197 GCA_036758145.1 Candidatus Limnocylindrales bacterium | reverse complement strand
GGGCGCGAGATCCTCTTCACCTCGAACGTCCTGCTCACCATCCCAGCCGAGAGCACCGACATCGGGACGCTCCCGTACCGGCAGCCGCTGCGAGATGCGATCGCGGCTGCCGTCGCCGAACCGCAGCTGTACTGGTTCGACCACCCGATCCAGCTCGGCGTGGAACCGGCCAGCAATGAGTTGTCGTACGGCCTGCGCGGTCTGGACGCGGCCGTGGATGCCGAGTCCGAGGCCGACCGCGTGACCTGCCTGCTGTCGGTGAGCGTGACGCACGACGGCCTCGGCCCGGTCGCCCGCCCGTACGTGGAGGCCGAGCTCGCGCGCGGCGGCGGCCTGCGGCACCTGGATGTCGTCGTCGTGACGGAGAGCGCAGCCCGGCGACTCGTCGACGAGGTGATCGTCCCGGCGCTCGGGCTTGCCTCGGGAGGAGCGGCCGCCGCGGCGGCTGCCCCGGGACTGCGCGCCATCGTCGGCGTCGATGGCGAGTACGGCCGCCATTACAGCTTCCTGAAGGCCATCGCCGCCCTTTGGCATGTCGCCATCGACCCGGTCGTTCGCGCGACATTCAAGATCGACCTCGACCAGGTCTTCCCGCAGGAGGTCCTGTTGGCGGAGACCGGCCGCACCGCGTTCGGCCACCTCGCCACCCCGTTATGGGGCGCCACAGCCCGTGACGCCGAGGGCCGGGAGGTCGATCTCGGCATGCTCGCCGGCGCGCTCGTCAACGAGCGCGACATCGGGCGGGGCCTCTTCACGCCCGATGTCGACCTCCCGAGTCACCCGCCGACCTTCGATGAGCGCATCTTCTACAGCGTCCTCCCGCAGGCTGTCTCCACCCGGGCCGAGATGATGGAGCGCTACGACGGAGCGGGGGTCGACGGGGTGGCGCGTGCGCTCGAACGTGTCCACGTCACCGGCGGCACGAACGGCATCCGGGTCGACGCGCTTCGCCGCCATCGACCGTTCACGCCCACCTTCGTCGGTCGCGCGGAGGACCAGGCGTACATCCTGTCCGCGCTCGGTGAGGCGGGACCGCGGCTGGCCTACGCGCACGCGGCCGGTCTGATCATGCGCCACGACAAGGACGCCTTCGCGGGCGAGTCGATCGCGGCCGCTCACATCGGCAAGCTCATCGGCGACGATGTCCGGATCCTGGTCTTCTCCGCCTATGCCGATGCGGCCGCTGGAGACGGGCTGGATGGTGCCCTGGATCGTGCAGCGATCGGTCGACTGCTGGATCCATTCACGGGCGGCTTCGTGTCCGCGATCCCCCAGACGGTCGTGCTGCTTCGTCTGGCCTTGCGCACCATCCGCATGTTCGCCGCCGGCGAGGTGGACCATGCGTGGGAATACGCCATCGAGGGCGCCCGCCGGGTCGACGAGGCACTCGAGGTGTTCGGGGACCCGGCGGTCGTCGCCACTCGCGTCGAGGCGGAGCGGACCGCGTGGGGTCACTTCTACGACGCGCTCGATAGCCTGGAAGGCGGGATCGCTGCGCAGGACGAACGCGCCCTGGAGCTTCGCGCCAAGGCGGTCGAGATCATCGATGCGTGTCGGGTCCTGGTTCCGGACCCGAACGAGTCGTAGGGCTGGTCAGGCGCTCTTCATGAGGCGTTGACCGCCGTCGCCGAAGGAGCGGCCGCTCGACCAGCCGGTTCCGTCGGACGAGCGAGCGCCGCATCGAGGCGCGCGATGAATGGCACGGCCTCCAGTCGGACCAGGATCTCGCGGGCAGCCTCCGCGCTGGCACGAACCCAGGGATCCGCGGGGTCGAGCAGCAACGCCATATCGATCCCGGTGAGTGCCTCGTCCCAGGCGAGACCGAGATCTCGCCAGGATCGGAGGGCATCCCGGTACAAGGTGACGGCATCGGTCGCGCGCCCTTCGAGGGCGGCGATGCCGGCGCGGATCGTCACCCGGTCGGCCTCGACGGCGGGGCCGTGGACACCCGAGGCATCCAGGGCGGCAAGATCGGAGCGGGCTCCCACGGCGTCACGCAACCACAGGGCCGCCCGAGCGCCGCGGGCCATCGAGACGGGCAGATTGCTGGCCGAGACTTCGGCGACGCGAAGCCACGCCACACGGGCGTCCGCGAGCTGACCACTCCCGAACGCGGCGACCGCCTTTGCCGCCTCCAGGCTCGAAAGCGGGGTCGGGTCGGTGTTAGCACCGACGAGCCCGGTCACGTCCGCCAAAAGATCGGCGACCGGCTCGCCGCGCAGAGCGCGGATCGCTATGGACACCGCGAGCATGGTGGATCGGTCGGAGGCCTCGAGCTCATCGGCGAGGACGGGCCCGAGCTCGGCGAGGGCCCAAGACCAGTCCCCGGTCCTGACCGCAGACTCGGCCGCATTGCTGAGGAGGATCGCGCCAGAGCTCCGTTCGCCAAGCCGTCGGGCGAAGACGAGCCCGCCTCGGACGACCTCGAGCGCCACCCGAGGGTCGCGACTCAACTCGATGCTGGAGCGGTTGATGTGCGCCCGGATCAGCGTTGAGCCGAGTTCGTTCGATTCCGCGACCGTCTGACCGGCGGCCAGAAGTGCCAGGCCCTCCGTCGGCCGGCCGAGGGACGCAAGGGCGGTCCCTTTGGTCACGAGCGTGTCGGCCACGATCGCAACAAGGTCCGTGTGCTCGGCAGCCTCGAGGACCCCGTCCGCGACGTCGATCGCGCGGCGGTTATCGCCCGCCAGGAAGTGCGCCCGGGCGAGCTGCCCGCCGAGGGCGATACCTGCCGGGTCGTTCGCGAGGTCGGCGAATTCTGCCGCGGCCGGCTCGAGGAGGGCGATGGCGTCGGCGGTCCGGTAGGCGGAGTTGAGCGTTCGGCCGAGCTCGGCGGTCGCGCGGGCGATGCCCGGGCGGTCACCGAGGCTCCGTCGCGCCTCGACCGCCGCCAGGAGGTGGCGCTCCGCGGCATCGTGTCGGCCGGTCGCCGTGGCCGCTGGCCCGGCCCACTCGAGGAGCTCCGCCCGGTCGGCCAGGTCGCTCGTGACGGTGATGGCCTGCTCGAGCAGGGCGAGCGCCTGCTCGTGGGCGCCGAGGGCCGAAGCCCGCTCCGCCGCGGCCCGCAATGCGATCCGGGCCTGCGCGCCGAGCGCGTCCGCCTCGGGCCCGTCGGCCGCGTTGTCACGGGCCGCGAGATAGTGGCCGGCCAGGGCGGCGGCGATCTCGTCGGTCCCGAGCGACTCGAAGAAGCGAGCCGCCGCGAGGTGACGGTTCTTTCGGTCGCGCTTGGCCAGCGTGTTGTACCCGACTTCCCGGATGAGCGCCTGCACGAAGACGTATTGGCCGCGCTCGGAGCTCCGCGGGTCCGTTTCGTGGGCGAACAGCTCGCGCCGGACGAGGCCTCGGAGACGCCCCTCGAGGGCCTGCTCATCGGTCCCAGAGACGGCAGCCAGGGCGGCGACCGTGAAGCTGTGGCCCAGCACCGCAGCGTCGAGGACCAGGCCCCGGTCGGCCGGCTCCAAGCCGTCGAGCCGGGCCGCGATGAGGGCGGTGAGTGTCTCGGGGACGGCCAGCGTCGCCAGATCCCCGGTCGGGACGTACGTCCCGTCGCCTGATGCGCTCAGCTTGCCCTCGGCAACGAGCATCCGGACGGTCTCCACCGCGTACATCGGGATCCCCTCCGCCCGAGCGACGACCGCCCGGGC
Source organism: Candidatus Limnocylindrales bacterium (assembly GCA_036758145.1). Lineage (GTDB taxonomy): Bacteria > Chloroflexota > Limnocylindria > Limnocylindrales > CSP1-4 > SPCO01. Next base: position 1,550 of record DAIOXD010000150.1, on the reverse strand, counting down.
GGCGCTTTCGGGGAGTCCGGGCACGAGGCCGGCTAACAGCGCCCGCATGGCGTCCTCGGGAAGCGCCTCCAGGTACAGGCTCGTGAAATTGCGACGACCGGCCTCCCAGCCGGGGCGACGGTCGAGGAGCTCGGGTCGCGCGAGGGTCACGATGTACAGCGGGATCGAGCGGCTCCATTCCAACAGGTGGTCGATGAAGTCGAACGTGCCGACGTCGGCCCAATGGAGATCCTCGAAGACCAGGACGACGGGGCCCGTGGCGGCGAGTCGCTCGAAGAACGTCCGCCAAGCGCCGAAGAGATGCTCGGCACCGATGCCGGTCTCCACGCCGAGGAGAGCCAGGAGCGCCGACTCGATCCAGCGTCGCTCCCCTTCCTCGATCGCGAGGCCGTCGAGCATCGCCCCGACCTTCTCGCGGGTCGTCCGCTCATCGTCGGTCTCGGCGAGGCGGGCCCGACCGCGGATCATCTCGCCGAGTGCCCAGAAGGTGATGGCTTCACCGTAGGCGGGCGATCGGCCGCGGTGCCACCAGACGGAGCCTACGATCCCGTCGAGGTACTTCTCGAACTCCCACGCGAGGCGGCTCTTCCCGATGCCACCGATCCCCGTCACGCTGACGAGCCGGGTTCGACGTTCTCGGACGGTCGAGTGGTAGAGGTCCTTGATGAGACGGAGTTCGTCGTTGCGGCCGACGAACGGGGCTTCGAGGGTATCGGACCGCCCGCGGCCGCCCCGCTCGGCGACGACGCGCAGGGCCTGCCAGGCCGGCACCGGGGCGACCTTGCCTTTCAGCATCTGCTCGCCGACCGGCTCGAAGGCGATGGCCGAGGAAGCGGCACGGTGGGTGGTCTCGCCGACGAGCACCGTGCCGGGCGGGGCGACCGACTGCAGTCGCGCAGCGGTGTTCACGAGATCGCCGGCGACCATCCCCTGGTTCGTCGCTCCGAGCGTCACGGCCGCCTCGCCGGTCAGGACAGCCGCGCGGGCGCTGATCCCGGGGCCGACGATGCGGACGGCATCAACCAGCTCCAGTGCCGCCCGGACCGCGCGCTCGGCGTCATCCTCGCGCACAGTCGGCGTCCCCCAGACGGCCATCACCGCGTCGCCGATGAACTTCTCGACGGTCCCGCCGTATCGGGTGATGACGTCCGTCGCCAGGTCGAAGTAGCGAGTCAGGGTCTCTCGGACCTCCTCGCTGTCGCGCTCCTCCGCGAACGGGGTGAAGCCGACGATGTCGGCGAACAGGATCGAGACGAGCCGGCGCTCGGCCGTTGCCCCCGATGCCGCGGCGATGGGTGCGGGCGCCGGTGTCGACGCCTGTATGGTGACCACCTGCGCCGCGATTCCGCTCATCGGGGTCGCGCACTCGGAGCAGAACTTGGCGGCCGGAAGGTTCGCCGCGCCACAGCTCGGGCAGGTGGCCGCGAACGGCCTCGCGCATTCCATGCAGAACTTGGCGCCGATGCGGTTCTCGGTGCCGCAGTTCGAGCAGATCATCGGGGGTTTCGTCTCCGGTGTTGGCCGCCGTCAGAACCTGAGTGTATCCAAGC
>DAIOXD010000149.1:0-5203 GCA_036758145.1 Candidatus Limnocylindrales bacterium | reverse complement strand
GAGCCGACGGCAGGTGCGACGAGCAGGACCCGCTCGCGTGGTTCGAGGACGCCATCGAGGGCCGCGCGCGCATCATCGGTCAGGAGGTCCTTCCAGGCCGAGCTCCCCGTGGGCGACGGTGACATTCGATCTCGCGGGAGGGTCTGGCGCGCGCTCCAGCCGTCATCAGTCTATCCGCCGGGGCTCGGTTCGCGTTCGGGTGCAACGCGTTCGACATACAGCACGGGTCTGCCGATGTCGGCGATCGGCCCCGGCGTGGCTACGCTCGACACAGCCATCGACCGCGCTCAACGAGGAGATCGGGATGCCAGCCACGAAACGCGAGTTGCTCGACACCGGGACCGACAAGCGGTATATCCGCCGCGACGACCAGGGCCGCTTCACCAAGGACCAGGTCGACGTCGGGAGGTCGCTCGCGGACGATCGCCGGCAGGGCGCCAAGACCGTTTCGAAGCCCGGCCAGGGCGACACAGGCGACCGGGCCAGGAAGTCCTAGCGAAGCCTCAACGCGGCGACCGGTCGGTCACCGGTCGGAGGTGGGTCGTCACGCCATAGATCTCGCCGGTCTCAGGGTCGCGCCGAGGCGCGACCACGAGTCGCCGCGGACCATCGGCCGTCTTGACCTGGCAGGCGCCTGGCTTGCCCGTGGTGTAGACGAGGTCCATCAGCTCGAAGGCCTTGGGCGGGAGCCCGAGGAGGGCCTCGCGCGCCGGTTGGCCGACGACGCCCCGGCCGAAGGCCGCGATGAATGCCGCGTTGCCGTGCATGATCATGTGACCCGCTCCGTAGTGGAACGCCGCTGGCGACGCTCCGGCGACCGGCAGGTCCCTGGGCTCCGCGCCCATCACGAGTCTCGCTCCCGGTCGAGGATGCCGCGCGCAAATCCCGTCAGTGCCACATCCTCGAGCGGCGGGTTGATCAGGCCGGCCCGCGCATCCCGGAACGCGCGCTCGAGCGGGCCCGTGAGGAAACCCGGGCCGCCAGCGATCCGGAGCGCCTCGTCGGTCGCGGAGACGGCCGCACGCGTCGCGACGAGCTTGGCAAGCGCGACGTCGACGGCCGCCTTGGCCATCGCAGCCGGATCACCCGCCAGCGCCCCCGCGTCCCAGCGCCGCGCGACATCGAGCACGACGATCCGCGCCGCCCGGAGATCGGCGTCCAGCCGGCCAAGCCGCAACTGGACGCTCGGCACGTCCGCCACGGAGGTCGAGCCATCGCCCGGTCTGCGGTCCAGAGCCCAACGCGCCACCCGGGCCCGGGCGCCCTCCCCCACCCCGAGGTAGGTCGCGGCGATCGCGATGCCGAACCACGCACCCGGCGCCGGCCCTCGCGGGTCCGGTTCGCTGATCGGGCGCCGCACGAGGAGGGCCTCCGCGGCGACGCGAACGCCGTCGAGCCGCAGCCGACCCGACGCGGAGCCGCGCATCCCCATCGCCTCGAAGCCGGGGCGACGTTCGACGCCGTCCGTCGCGAGATCCACCAGCCAGACGCCGACCTCGACCGGATCGGACACGTCCACGCGCGCCGAAACGAAGGCGTGGGTCAGGTTCGGCAGCCAGGTGGTCCAGGTCTTCTCCCCGGTGAGCCGCCACGTCCCGTCCGCTTCGGCCATCGCGGTCGTGCCCGGGATCGCACCACGGGCCGGGGAGCCACCGCCCTCCTCGGTCGCCGCGTTGTTGAGGAGCGCGCCGTCATCGACGATCGACCGAAAGACGCGCTCGCGGAGGCCGTCGGGGACGCCCGATGAATCGACCAGCGCCCCGACGACATGGACCTGCATCGCGAACCCGAGCGCGGTCGAGCCATCGAGCCCTCCGAGCGCCATCAGCACCTCGGCCGACTCGACCATCCGCGCTCCGAGCCCGCCGACCGACGTCGGCACGACCAGCCGATGGAGCCCCGACAGGACGATCGCCGTGGCGGCCCGCGGCTCGAACGTATCGCCGAGCTCCAGCGCATCGAGGCGCCGGAGCGCGTCGTCCAGGGCGAGTTCGATCGCCGTCACGTCGGTTTCCGCGCCCAGGCCATCTGCTTGCGTGGCCGCCCGGCGCGGGAGTCCTCGATCAGCGTCGACAGCCGGCGCTCGCGCGTCGATGCCTGCTTGGCGCTCGTGATCCAGTGCGTGGCGACCCGTCGATAGGACGGCGCCCGTCGTTCCCAGTCGGACCAGGCGGCCGCGTCGGCCTGGAACCGGGCGAGCTCATCGTCTAGCAACGTCGTCGGCGGTCGCTCGTATGCATAGATCGCCGTGTTGCCGTCCGTCCGGGCCGCGAAGGCCGCCAGCCCGGCCGGTCGCATCCGGCCGTGCTCGGTCAGGGTCGCGATCTTGGCGACGTTGATGGCGCTCCACGTACTGCCCTTGCGGCGCGGCGTCAGGCGCTGGACGCTGACGTCGTCATCGATGCTCTTGCGGACGCCGTCGATCCAGCCGACGCACAGTGCCTCGTCGACGACCTGCGACCACTCGACGCTGGGGCGGCCGCTGGCCTTCTTGTAGTAGCCGAGCCACAGCTCGTCGGCGATGGCGTGATTGGCGTCGAACCAATCGCGCAATTCGGCCGGTGTCGCGAAGAATCGGACGTCGTGCGGCTCCATCCTCACCATGCGGCCGCCGCCTCACGCAGGAGCGTCCAGGCGCGTTCCAGGTGGCGGCGCTCGGTCCGCAGGTTGCCGATCGCGACGCGGATCGTGAACCTCCCGGCCAGCCTCGTGTGCGAGAGGAACACTTCGCCGGTCCGGTTGACGGCGTCCATGATCGCGGCGTTCGCCTCGTCCAGCCGCGGCTCGTCGACGTCGCGGCCGGCCGGGTGCCAGCGGAAGCAAACGGTGGAGAACGGGACGGGCGCCAGCCGTTCCCAGTCCGGGTCGTCGTCGACCCAGCCGGCGAAGATCTCGGCCATCGCCAGATGCGTGGCGATCCTCTGGCGCAGACCTTCCAGCCCGAACCAGCGCAGCAGGATCCACAGCTTGAGCGCCCGGAAGCGGCGGCCGAGTTGCGGGGTGTATTCGTTGTAATCCCGGACCGGCGCGTCGCGATCGAGCGTGCGCAGGTACTCCGGGACGAGGCTGAACGCGGCGCGGAGCATCTCCATCCGGCGCGTCAGGAGCAACGACGCATCGAGCGGGGTGAAGAGCCATTTGTGCGGATTGACGACGATCGAATCCGCGCGCTCCCAGCCTTCGAAGGGGCCGCGTCGGTCGGGCAGGATCGCGACCGGACCGGCATAGGCCGAATCGACGTGCAGCCAAAGTCCCTCGCGCTCGGCGATCTCGGCGATCGCTGGGACGGGATCGACCGAGGTTGACGAGGTCGTGCCCACGGTCGCGACGATCGCGATCGCGCGCAGCCCCGCGGCACGGTCGGCAGCGATCGACGCGGCCAGCGCGCCCGGCAGCATCTCGAACCGCTCGTTGGCCGGGATCCGCACCAGCGACGCCCGGCCGAGGCCAAGCGTCATGCACGCCTTCTCGATCGACGAATGCGCCTCGGTCGAGGCATAGACGCGCAGGCCGACGCCAAGATCGTCGCGACCCGCGAGGCCCCGGGCCGACGCGTCGGTGCCGGCGGCTTCACGAGCGGCGGCGAGGGCGATCAGCGTCGAGGTCGACGCCGTATCGGTCAGCAGTCCATCGAACGTGGCCGGCAGCCCCAACGCCCGGCGCAACCAGTCGACGACGACCTCCTCGAGCTCCGTGCCGATCGGCGAGGTCCGCCACAGCATCGGGTTCTGGCCGAGGGCCGCCGTCAGCATCTCGCCAAGGATGCCCGGCCCGGATGCAGTCGTCGCAAAATACGCCAGGAAGCCCGGGTGCTGCCAGTGCGTGGCGTTGGGCTCGACGAGCGCGTGGTAATCGGCCAGGATCGCTTCGAGCGTCTCGGGGGCTTCGGGCGCCTCGGTCGGGAAGAGCGGCCGGAGCGAGCCCGGCTCGACCGGCGGGAAGACGGAGCGCGACCCGACGCCCTCGAGATAGTCGGCCATGACGTCGACGACGACGTGTGCGGCGGCCCGGAAGGTCGCCGGGTCCATGTCGAGCGACGGGGCGCCGTCATCCGGGGTCATCGTCAGACCGATTCGCCGATCCGGGTGAGGAGGTCCTGGACCTCCGTGCCGGCGAAGGTCAGCAGCAGGATCGGGAGCACCACCAGGATGACGACCACGAGCACGATGCAGCCCACGAGTGCCGCGCCCGAGCCGCCGGGCGCCGGTTGGGCGATGACGGACCTGGCCCATCGATCGTGGAAGCCCTGTCGAAGCGGGTGCATCGCGGCCGAGGAGAGCAGGGCGACGAACCAGGCGAGCTCGATGAGCCCGATATAGCGGCCGAGCCCCGGGACGAGGGCCAGGATCGAGAGCGTGCCCGAGAGGGCCAACCAGCGCAGCAGCGCGTCGTTGAGCGAGAGGGTCTGCGCGCTCGTCGCACCGAGGACGCGCAGCCTGAGCAGGCGCATCCCCATCGTCCCCTGCCACCCGCTCGTCCACAGGCCTACGAAGTAGACGAAGTCGATGGCGATGAGCCCGACGCTCACGATGAGCGCCACGGTCTCGTTGCGATCGTCGCTGTACAGGCCGAGCAGACCGAAGATCGCCAGGTTGAACGTTCCCAGGAAGAAGGCGTCGATGCCGTAGGCGACAGCCCGCGAGAAGATGCCGGCGATGACGAGTCCCTCGGTCACCGGCGTTGCAGGTCGCGTGGGCGGTGTCACCCACGCGGCCGCTGGCGTGTCAGGCGCACCGGTCGGCTCGGCGGCGCCAGGGAGGCCGACAGGGGCTGCCGAGATGATGCCGGTGGGCGGCGGCGGCGGCGGTGCCTCCGGCTCGGGCTCGAGCTCGAGGGGTTCGGTCTGGGCCGCAGGCTCGAGCGGCATGCGGGCGGTCTCAGCGTCGGGTTCCGGTGCGGACGGCTCGGGCGGCGGCTCGCCGCCGGACGTCTGCCAGCTCATCTCGTTCCTCTCGTAGCGGTCCCGCCCATCGTAGCGAACCGAGGCGACTCGCCGGGAAGTCCGAGACCTCAGGGCGCGCACGCCGTTCGAGATCGAACGGGGGCGCCCGGGCAAACGGAAACCCCGCCCGTCGGAGGTGACGAGCGGGGTCAGGCGGGATTCGAGCGGTTTACGGCTTCGTGGGGGCGTTGCCGGGCGCGACGGGCTTGCCAGCGTCGGCAGGCCTGGCACCTCGGGGCCGTCGGCGGCGGACAGCCGATG
>DAIOXD010000148.1:0-5208 GCA_036758145.1 Candidatus Limnocylindrales bacterium | reverse complement strand
GCCAGGAGCAGCCCGTGCTGGAGGTTCGTGCCGTACTCGTAGCCGTGCCAGGTCAGCTCGGCGAGGGCGCCCGGACGGATCTCGCGCGCGTAGTAGGCGAAGCCGATGACCGACAGGTGGTCGCGCGGGTACTGCGTGCGGATCAGCGTGTCGAGCGCGACGGCGACCTTCTTGGCGGCCAGGAAGCAGCCGCGCAGGAGCATCGAGCGGCTCATGTCCACGAGCAGGACCGTCGACGTCTGGGTGAGCTGCTCGGTCCGGTGGACCTCGAAGTCCGAGGGCGCGAGCCTGACTCGGCGATCGCCGCTCCCGGCTCTTGCGGCAGGGGCGTTCTCCTCGCGGCCGAGGGCGTTGAACAACGTGCCGCGCAGGTCGAGATGGAACGGGTCCCCGAACTCGTACGGCTTGGTCGCCTCGTCGCGCTCCCCTCCCCGGCCGCCGCGGTCGATCCGGTGCCCGCCGAAGGCGTCGCGCTGGAGCCTCGCGAAGAGGTCGTCGAGCACCTTCTGACCGATCCGTCGACTCCCTCGCGGGGTCAGTTCCATCCGCTGACCGTCGCGGGTGAGATAGCCGGCCTCTTCGAGCCTTCGCGCGAGATCGTCGAGCGCATCGAGCTCGCGCGCCGCGTCGTCGCCGAGAAGGTCGCGGACCTCGTCGCGATCGATCGCCGCGAGATCGCCGGGCGACTCGACGTCGGAGAGCGCGTCCTGGAGCCGGTCCATCGCCTGGAGCCGGCCGATCTGGGAGAGCGCGCCTTCGAGCCCGAGCGGTTCGTCGCCCCCGAACGGCACGCGATCGCCGAGCCCACCGGGCAGCAACAGGTCCAGGTTGGATGCGAGCTGGGCGAGATCGACGAGTAGCCGGTCGTCGCGCAGGAGCGCCTCCATCATCGACTGGAGCTCGGCACGTTGCTGCGGGCTCATCGAGCGCAGGAGCGACTGCATCGCGGCCATCCGCTGGGCGAGCTGGTCGATGATGTCATCGAAGGTCCGCGCGCCCGGGAAGAACCGGCCGTGCTTGGCGAGGAACTCGGACGCGTCGGGGTCCCCGCCACCGATCCGCTCGCGGATGAGCTCGTTGAGGTCGCGGACCATCTCTCGATTGGCGGCGAGGTCCTCGGCCGTCATCGACTGGATCGCGTCGGACATCCCCGACACGAACTGGTCGAGGACCTGGCCCTGGAGTCGCTTGACGAGGTCGTCGAAGCGCTGCCGCGCGTTCGGCTCGAGGAAGTCGTAGTCCTGGAGGCCTCGGATCCGCTCCCCGACGTCGGGCGACAGGCCGTCGAGCTGGTCCAGCCGCCGAGCGGCGACATCGCGGAGCATCGATCGCAGATCTGCGTCGTCAGCATCGGGCTTGCCGGGTTTGCCCGTCTGGCCGGGCTTTCCGGTTCCCTCGCCGTCGTCGGCGGACTTCGAGGCCTTGGAGGCCTCGTCGAGGCGTCGCTCCACGCCCGCCCGTTCCTCGCTGACGATCTCCTCGAGCTCGCGCCGGATTTCGCCGAGGACGTCGTCGAGCTGGTAGCGCTCGAGCATCGCTTCGCGCCGTCGCTCGAGCCGGTCCATCAGGTCCTGCAGGCCGGTCATGTCCCCGCGCGACTGGTCGCCGGTCCGCCAGCCGCGCTCCATCAGGCGGCGAAGCGCCTCGGCCAGGTCGCCCTCGGCCATGACGTCGTCCGCAAGTGCATCGAGGATCTCGTCCGCATCGAGGTCCGCGACCTGCTGGCTCCCGTCCCACGCCGAATAGCGGGCGCGAGCCGCGAGGATGTCCGCCGGTGTGGCCGGTGCGCGGGCCGCGGTGCGCGAGGCGTCCGGTCCGAGGTGCCGGGGATCCGGGGAGTAGGCGGTCACCAGTGACTCCCGCAGCCATCGAGCTCCCACGCCCGATGCGCCGTTGACCCGCGGTCAACGATTTCGGCAGCAACGCGACCGAGGTGACGCGTTGTTGACCCGCGCGCAACGATACGAGTGAGAGGGCGACTTCGGCCCGACCATGGCGGCTGCTTGGCGGCCGCGCGGTGACTCACGGTCACCGAATCTATCGCTGGGAGCCACGATTCGCACGCGGTCACCGGTGGTAGACCGTCCCGCCGGGGATCCGGTCCTTGTTGAGTCGTCGCGCGAGGTGGAGGCCCTCGAGGAGGAATTCGACGGCAGACGCGACGACGGCGGGCTCCTCGGCGCCGTCGGTCGCGTCGAACGCCCCAAGCCGCCGAACCGACTCCCCGAGCCCCGGCACCTCGCGCATCCAGGCGACGTACTCGCGCGACGGCGTCCGGTCGCCGGTCTCGACCGTGAACCCGTCCTCGAACGCCTCGACCACCCCCTCGAGCTCGTCGAGGGAGACGCGACGGCTGAACGTCGCGTGGAGCGCCTTGGTGATGAGCCGCTCGACGATGCGATCCTCCGGCGACTCGTCGCCGGCCGTCTCGAGCTCGACCTTGCCGGCGGTCGAGGCAACGACCGCCCCGAGATCCGAGACCCGTGGCGCGCCGACCGGCTCGCCCAGCCTGACCGCTCGCTTCAACGCGGCCGCCTCGAGGACCTCCTGGTTCGCGACCGAGACCCGGACGCTGACCCCCGAGCGCTGGCTGATCTCCGGGGAGCGACGCGCAAGTTGGGTCAGCTCGGCGACGAGCTCCTCCATGAAGGCCGGGATGACGATCGCGGGGACGCCCTCCTCGGTCGGGAAGCGGTGCTTCTCCTGGCGCACGATCGCCATCTCGTGTTCGAGCGTCCGCGGATAGTGCGTCCGGATCTGCGAGCCCAGCCGGTCCTTGAGCGGTGTGATGATCCGGCCGCGCGAGGTGTAGTCCTCCGGGTTGGCCGACGCGACCATGTACAGGTCGAGCGGCAGCCGGACGACGAAGCCGCGGATCTGGACGTCCCGCTCCTCGAGGATGTTGAGCAGCCCGACCTGGATCCGCTCGGCGAGATCAGGCAGCTCGTTGATGGCCACGATCCCCCGATTGGCCCGCGGGATCAACCCATAGTGGAGCGTCAGCTCGTCCGACAGATAGCGGCCCTCGGCGACCTTGATCGGATCCACCTCGCCGATGAGGTCGGCGATGGTGATGTCGGGCGTCGCGAGCTTCTCCGCGTAGCGCCGGTCGCGCGGGATCCAGTCGATGGCGGTGGCGTCCCCGTCGCGCTCGACGATCGCCCGGGCGGCCGGGCTGATCGGCGCGGTCGGGTCGTCGTTGAGCTCGCCGCCCCTGACGACCGGCAGCCACGGATCCAGCAGCCCGACGAGGAGCCGCGCGATCCGCGTCTTGGCCTGTCCGCGCTCACCGAGGAAGACGAGGTCGTGGCCGGCGAGGATCGCGTTCTCGATGGCCGGGACGACCGTCTCTTCGTAGCCGACCACGCCCGGAAAGACCTGGGCGCCCGACGCGAGCCGGGCCAGGAGGTTCGTCCGGAGCTCTTCCTTGACCGTCCGCGATCGCCAGCCGGACGATCGCAGGTCGACCAGGGTGGTTGGTTCGGGGGTGGCTGCGACGAGAGGGTCCACGTGTGCTCCCGCTGGGTTGGCCGGGCTCGGACCGCGAGACTAAGCGCCACTCCCCGGAGCGTCAAACGCCGGCGCCGGGCGGTACTCCAGGATGGCGACGCGGGCCGCCGCCGGATCGGTCACGCCGGCTCGGACGAGCGCATCGAGATGGTCGCGCCGCCGGTCCACCTCGATCTCGAAATCACCCGCCGGGCGACCGACTCGCAGCGCCAGCTCCGGCGTGACGCCCCAGCCGAACTGCTCGAAGGCGTCGGTCGCCCGGTCCCAGGTCGCGAGGACCGCGGGCCCGAGCCGCTGGAGATGACCGTGCTGGTCCCGTGCGATGGGCCGGACGTAGTGCGCCGCCACGACCCGGCGACGACCAGCCTCGACCCGGCGAAGGACGAGGACGACCCCGAGATGCGACAACTCGTCGTCGGCGAGCCGGACGGGCGGTCTGCGAAGCAGCTCGAAGACCTCATCGAGCGAGTCGGCGTGGATGGTCGCGGCGAGGCCGTAACCGATCGAGGCCGCCCGGACCGCGACCCGTGCCGCCAGGCCCCAGGTGTAGGCGGGCAGATGGTCGGAGAGCTCATTAGCGAGGATGACCGTCGTCTCGGGGCGCACCGGTTCCGCGCCGGGGGTCCGACGAGGGCGACCGGGCCAGCCGAGCTCCGATGCCTGCGGCAGCCAGGCGAACGTCTCCGCCTCGCCGGCGAGCTCGACCAGGTGGACGCCCGGCGGCAGGAAGTCGAGGAGCGCGCCCAGCAGTGTGGACTTGCCGGTTCCCTGTGCATCGGCGGCCACGATGAGCGGGACGCGCGCCTCGATGAGCATCCAGAGCTGCGCCGCCAGCTCCGCATCGAGCGTGCCGGCCCGGATCAGCTCGACGATCGAACGGGGTTCGGGCGGGGTCGGGCGGAACGCCCAGCGCCCACGAGCAGGCGAGATGTCGGCCACGGGCGGAGCGTACGAGCCGGGTCCATGAGCGGTCAAACAAGCAGGGGCAGTGCGCGAGACTGGGCCAAGCATGTCCACCCGAACGGCGGAACCGTGGATAATCGAACTCGACGTCCGCCCGCTCTCGCCCCTGGCCGAGGTGTAGGCTGTCGACTGCCGGGTGCGCACTGTGGAGGACGCTTCGATGCCAGACGATCAGAAGATGCTCGCCGATCTGAAAAAGTGCATGAGGGCCTGCAACGGCGACACGGCCTGTATGGCGGCCTGCCAGACGACATTCGAAGGTGCAAGCGGGACGACCGAGGAGGGCAAGGTCTTCATCGCCCCGGACGGGAACACGGCCTTCGTGACCAAGCGTGGCAAGGTCTTCAACGGAGGCAAGGTCTTCTGACCTGGGCGCCCGCCCAAGAGGGTCGGCAGCGGCCGACGCCACCACCACGCCGCGTCCAGCACCGTCCGTCGTTACCGGAGCCGCGGCGTCCCGTCCCGGGTTGACACCCGTTCCGCGCGCCCGGTAGACTCCCGTCCGGCTCGCAAGTCGCGCGCGCAGATCCGACCACGAGGAGGCGCCTCGAATGATGACGAAGACGTTCCTCCTCTCCCGATGCGTTGCGCCTACCGATGGCGCCGCAACTGGGAGATCTGTGCCCATCTCGAGCTAGACCGCTGGCGGCAGGACCGCCATCCGGACGAACCAGAGCCGTGGGCCAGATCGGGCCCCCGGCTTTTTTGATGCCCCTCCCTGCCCCATCGGGCAGC
>DAIOXD010000147.1:0-5234 GCA_036758145.1 Candidatus Limnocylindrales bacterium | reverse complement strand
GCGGCGATCCCCGCGGCGTTGTCGACGCCGACGTCGGGCTCCCCCAGCGCGTGCGGGGAGAGGTGGACGACCGCGGCGCCGTCGGCTCGCATCGCTGCCAGGTGGCGATCCATCTCCTCGGTCAGGGCCGGATCGTCGAGGCCGCTGCCGGCGAAGACGACGGCTGCGGCCCGGATCGAGCGCAACAGTCGGACATACGAGCGTTCGCGTTCGGCGTCACGCTCGGAGCTGCAGGTGATGACGAGGAAGCCGGCCGCCGACGCGGCGTCCTCGACCCCGCGGACCACCTCTGCGAAATACGGGTCGGTGATGTCATGGACGATGACCGCGACGACCGGGACGCGGCCCTTGAGCCGCCCGCGGGCCAAGGCGTTGGGGACGTAATCGAGCGCCCGGGCCGCCTCGAGCACGCGTTCCCGGGTGGCCGCGCTGACCGGGTAATCCGACGCCGAGACGACGCGCGAGGCGGTCGCCGCCGAGACGCCGGCCAGCTTCGCGACCTCCGTGATCGATGCCATCAGAACGGGAAGCTCGGCGGCTCGTCGCGCATCGTGACCCACTGCCACTCGGTGAACGTCTCGAGGCTGGCCTCGCCGCCGTAGCGACTGCCATTGCCCGAGTCGCCCATCCCCCCGAACGGGACGATCGCCTCATCGTTGAGCGTCCCGTCGTTGATGTGGACCATGCCGGTCTTGATCCGGTCGGCGATCGCTAGACCACGGCCCAGCGAGCGCGTGTAGATCGAGGCGACGAGGCCGTATCGGCTGGCGTTGGCCAGCGCGACCGCTTCGTCGTCGCTGTCGAAGACGGTGATCGGCGCGACCGGCCCGAAGATCTCGTCCGTCCACGCTGGCGAATCGGTGGTGACGCCGGTCAGGACCGTCGGTCGATAGAACAGGCCTTCGTGCGTGCCACCCTCGAGCAGCGTCGCGCCGCCCGAGATCGAGCGCTCGACGATGTCGGCGACGCGCGCCAGTTGCTTCTCGTTGACGATCGGGCCGAGCTGGACCTCCTCGCGGAACGGGTCGCCGGTGCGCAGGCGCTTCGCCTTCTCGGCGAGCGTCGAGGTGTACGCCTCGGCCAGGCTGTGGTGAACGAGGTGGCGGCCCGCCGCGAAGCAGACCTGGCCCTGGAACTGGAACGCGGAGAAGGCTCCGGCCGCGGCGGCCGCGTCGAGGTCGGCATCGTCGAGGACGATGAACGCGTTGTTCCCGCCGAGCTCGAGCGAGACCTTCTTGAGCATGCCGCCGGCCAGCTGGCCGACACGGCGCCCGACCGCCGTGGATCCGGTGAACGACACGACCGGGATGGCCGGATCCGTCACGAGCGCCTCGCCGACATCGGCCCCACCGACCACCACCTGGAGCAGGCCGTCGGGCAGGCCCGCCTCGGCGAAGACGGCGGCGAACATCGCGCCGCCGACGATGGGTGTCTGGGGGTCGGGCTTGAGCACGACCGCATTGCCGAGAGCGAGTGCCGGCGCGACCACGCGCATGCCCAGCACGCTCGGTGAGTTCCACGGGGTGATCGCGCCGACCACCCCGACCGGGACCCTCCGGACCATCGAGAGGCGGCCCTTGACGGCGGTCGGCATGAGCGAGCCGTACGCCTGCGACGGCAGGGTCGCCGCGTTCAGGATCTCGTGGTAGGCGAACGTCGACTCGTGGTGCATCTTGCTGTGGGAAGCGCCAGTCTCGCGCTGCGTCCACTCGCCGAATTCGTCGCGGTGCGCTTCGTAGATGTCCGCGGCGCGGCGCAGGATGCGGGCCCGTTCCTGGTAGCTCGTCGCGGCCCAGGCCGGCTGGGCGGCCGCGGCGGCCGCTGCCGCCCGTGCGACGTCGTCCGGCGTGGAGCCTGGGACGGTCGCGATGAGTCGCCCCGTGGCCGGCTCGCGGTCCTCGATCGGGGCGCCCGTCCCCGGTTCCCACGTCTCGATGAAGGAGCCGAGCCATCCCCGTGCCGCGGACTCCGTTGGATCAGGTGCGATCGCGGCCATCATGTCCTCCTTCAGGCGACCCTGGATCCGTCGACCAGCGCTCCGCGTAGGTTCGCGGCGTGCCCGCGGCGATGGACCGCTGCCCGGTCACCGGGTCTCGCCACGCCGGCCCGCGAGCGAGCACGGCGTCGATGAGCCCTTCCTCGAGATAGGCGGGGTATTCCCACGACCGGAGCTCGAGCGCCATCTGCCCGGGATACCCGATCAGCTCCCGGACGCGACGGTCGGTGTAGTAGCCGGCGACGATCACCAGCTGCAGCGCCCCGAGCGTCGACGGATCGTCCCGGCCGAGGGCGTCGAGGCGCGCCTGGATGTCATCACCGAGCTCGCGTCGCAGCGCCGCTCGGAGCGGCCCGATCAGGTCCGGTCGGGCATTCAGGGCGAACCGCAGCCGTTCGTCTCCGAGGACATCGGCCGCGGACAGCATCCCATCGGCGGCAGGGATGAGCCGGTCGGCGATCGCGCTGAGCGTCGCCCGCTCGGCGGCGTCGAAGCCCGCGAGCGGGTCGGCCGGGGCCGTGGCGGGGCGCTGCCCGGCGGTCATGCCGGCACCTGCTGCTCGAAGCGGGTCTCGATCATGTGGTCGGCCGCCCGCAGGGCGATCGCGACGATCGTCGAGGTCGGGTTGACGGCCGTCGACGTGACGAAGCACGAGCCGTCGACGACGTACAGGTTCGGGACGTCATGCGCGCGGTTCCAGCGATCGAGCACTGACGTCTTCGGGTCATCGCCCATCCGGGCCGTGCCCAGCAGATGCCAGCCGGAGTAGCGCATCAGGCGATCGACCTCGATCTTGTTGGCGCCGGCGGCGAGCAGCGATTCCGTCGCTCGTTCGATGTGGAAGTCGAGCATCCGGCGCGAGTTGTCGGACATCCGATAGTGCACCTCGGGCGCCGGGATGCCGGACGAATCCGTGACCGTCGTCGAGAGCGTGAGGTGGTTCGCCTCGTCGGGCAGGTCCTCGGCGAAGAGACCCCAGTTCGCGCCGTGGCCGAGATGCGCCTTGACATGGGCGTGATGGTCGGAACCCCAGACCTGCTCTCCGGCTCGGCTCGGTAGCGCCGTGTTGATCGGCCCGCCGGTCGGCGCCAGGCCCCATCGGGCGCCCCGGACGAACCCACGCTTCTCGTCGGTCTCGTAGAACTCGAGCGACTCGATGAGGTCGCCGAACTGGCCCTGCCAGCTCATGAGTGGCTCGTCGAACAAGCCGGCGACGTTGGCGAAGGGATGCATCATCAGCCGCTTCCCGACGAGGCCGGACGAGTTCGCCAATCCGTCCGGGTGCTCGGGGCTCGTTGAGAGCAGCAGCAACCGGGGTGTGCCGATCGCATTGGCCGCAACGACGACCACCCTCGCCCGTTCGAGATGTTCGCCGCCGTCCCGGTCGATCCAGGTCGCGCCCGTCGCGAGTCCTCGCCCATCGGTCTCGATCCGGCGGACGCGCGCGCCCGTCACGAGCCGGGCACCCAGGGCGAGCGCTTTGGGCCAGTGGGTCAGGTCGGTCGATGCCTTGGCGCCCTCGTTGCAGCCCGACTGGCAGGTGCTTCGCTGGACGCACGGTCGCCGGCCGTCATACGGCGTCGAGTTGATGGCGTTGAACTCGGGCCACCAGTGCCAGCCCAGCTTCGTATGGGCACGGGCCACCTTCAGGCCGGCCGACCCGATCGGCAGCGGCGGCATCGGCGCGTCCTCGGTGTCCGGCGGATAGGCCGGATCACCCGGCAAACCCGACACGCCGAAGGCCCGGTCGGTCCGATAGAAGTAGGGCAGCAGCTCGAAATAGTCGATCGGCCAGTCGTCGGCGACGCCATCGAGCGAGCGGACACGGAAGTCGGATGGGAGCGCCCGCGGCCAGGCGCCCGCGAAGATGATCGTGGACCCGCCGACCGCGTTGTACATGAGCGGCGAGACCGGCGTGTCGTCGTCGACGATCGGGTAGTCCTGCCTGAGCCCTCGGATGTTCGGGCTGGTGGCCCAGTCCTTGCGCGCCTTCAGCTCCCAGTCGAGCTTGTTGCCCGGATAGTCAGCGCGGTCGAGCCACGCACCCTGCTCGAGACACACGACGGAGAAGCCCGCTTCGGCCAGGCGAAGGGCCACGACGCCGCCGGACGCGCCGGCGCCGATGATCAGGACGTCTGTGGGTTCGGTGGCCACCGTTGGCTCCTTCGGATCGACGTGGATTCGACGCTCCGGAGCATATAGCAAACGTTCTCTATGCCGCGCGGCAGTCCGGCACGCGAACGGTCAGACAGGCGCCTCGACGATCAGGCCGACCTCGGTCAGGACGTCCGCCAGGTGAGCGCGCTCGGCGTCACCGAGTGGCAGGAGCGGGCGACGAACGTGCGCTGCGTCGAGCACGCCCAGGATCCGCAGGCACTCCTTGAGCCGGACCCGGTAGTCGCCCACCGGCCTGGCGAAGACGACGTCGGCGAGCCGTTGCACCCGCCGGCCGAGCGCCATCGCATCGTCGATGCGGCCCGCGTTCCAGGCATCGATCATGTCGGCCTGCTCGCGGGTCATCACCGCGCCGAACCCGATGAGCGCCCCGGTCGCCCCGAGCATGAACGACTCGAGGATGAAGTTGTCGTTGCCGGTCAGCAGCGTGATCGGCCGAGGCAACTCGCCGAGCATCCGCGCCGTGTCCACGAACCGGCGGGCGTCGAACGAGGCTTCCTTGATCGCGACCACGCCCTCGACCGACGCGATCGCCCGCAGCGTGTCCGGCTCGAAGTTCAGCCCCCCGAGCGCCGACTGGAGCTGGAACAGGATCATCGGCAGCCCGACGTCGGCGATCGCTTCGTGGTACCTGACCGGGACGCGAACGTCGAGCGGTTCGCTGAGATAGGCCGGGATCGGGAAGACAAGCAGGGCGTCGGCGCCGGCCGCCTTGAAGTCCCTGGCCTGGCGCACCGCGGCGTCGGTCGAGGGACCGGCCAGCCCGGCCACGATCGGCAGGTCGGTCACTTCCCGGACGACGTGCAGAACGCGCACCTTCTCGTCATGGGTCAGATGCGGGCCCTCGCCGGTGTCGACGTTGATCGCCAGGGCGACCGGCCCCTGGCCGGCGACCCAGCCGATGTAGGAGCGAAGACCGGCTTCGTCGATGCGGCCGTCGGCGTGCATCGGCAGGACGGTGGCCGGGATCAGGCCGTCGAGGTTCAGCGTCATCGCCCCTCCGAGTCTGGTTTGCGCGCCCGACGGTCGCGTGCGGGCGTCACGCCTTGGCGGCAGCGGCCTC
>DAIOXD010000146.1:0-5295 GCA_036758145.1 Candidatus Limnocylindrales bacterium | reverse complement strand
GGCCGGACCTACGGCTCGGTCTCGCTGACGGCCTCGAAGGCGAAGTACCACGCCGGATTCGGGCCGCTCCTGCCGGGGATCTTCCACGCTCCGTATGGGCGGGTCGAGGACCTGCGCTGGTTCGACGAGGTGCTGTTCGACAAGCTGGCGCCGGCCGACGAGGTCGCCGCGATCATCGTCGAGCCGATCCAGGGCGAGGGCGGTTACATCGTGCCCGAGGACGGCTTCCTCCAGGGCCTGCGCGGCATCTGTGACAGGTACGGGATCCTATTGATCGCCGATGAGATCCAGTCGGGGGCGGGTCGCACCGGCAAGATGTGGGCGGTCGAGCACTGGGGCGTCGAGCCCGACATCCTCCTGACCGCGAAGGGGATCGCCTCGGGGATGACGCTCGGGGCGCTGGTCGCCCGGGCCGAGCTGCTCGAGACCTGGGGGCCCGGCGCCCACGGCTCGACCTACGGCGGCAACCCGGTCGCCTGCGCGGCCGCCCTCGCGACGATCGAGCTGCTCGAGGGCGGGCTCGTGGAGAATGCGGCGATCCGCGGCGAGCAGGCGATGGCCGGCCTGCGGCCGCTCCTCGATCGCTACGACGGGCTCGTCCGCGACGTCCGCGGCAAGGGCCTGATGCTGGGCGTCGAGTTCGACACGGCGGAGCACGCGGAGGAGGTCCAGTGGGCCTGCTTCGAGCGCGGCCTGCTAGTCCTCGAGTGCGGCGTGTCGAGCGTCCGGATGGCGCCGGCCCTGACCGTGAGCGAGGCCGAGATGGCGACCGCCCTGCGGATCTTCGGCGAGGCGATCGCGGCCGTGGCCGGTCACGGTCCGGAGGTCCTCGCCGAGGTCACCGACGCCGGCGCGCTCCACGAGGTCGAGGCGGCCGGCTGATCCCGCCCGCGGCTAAGGTAACGCGATGACGACGTCGAAGGTCGCGACGATGCGCGACGCCATCGCCGACCTCGTCCACGATGGCGACACGGTGGCGATCGAGGGCTTCACCCACCTCATCTCGTTCGCGGCCGGCCACGAGATCATCCGCCAGCGAAAACGCGAACTGACGCTGGCCCGCCTCACGCCGGACGTCATCTACGACCAGATGATCGCCGCCGGCGTCGCCCGCAAGCTCGTCTTCTCGTGGCTCGGCAACCCGGGCGTCGGCGGGCTCGGCGCCATCCGCCGCCGGATCGAGGGCGAGATCCCGGCCGAGCCGCTGGAGCTCGAGGAATACAGCCATTTCGGGATGGTCGGCCGGTACACCGCCGGCGCGATGAACCTGCCATTCTTCCCGCTGCGCAGCTATTTCGAGACGGACCTGCCGGTCGCCAATCCGCTGATCCGGCCGATCCGCTCGCCCTACGGTGACGAGACCATCTACGCCGTCCCGCCGTTGCGCCCGGACGTCGCGATCGTCCACGCCCAGCGCGCCTCGGCCGGCGGTGATACCCAGGTCTGGGGCCTGCTCGGCTGCCAGAAGGAGGCCGCCTTCGCCGCGGAGCGCGTCATCGTCGTCGTCGAGGAGCTGGTCGACGAGGCCGTCATCCGCGCCGACCCCAACCGGACGATCATCCCGGGCCTCATCGTGGACGCGGTCGTCGTCGAACGGTGGGGCGCGCACCCCTCGTACGTGCAGGGCGCGTACGACCGCGACAACCGCTTCTACCTCGACTGGGATCCGATCACGCGCGACGAGGCGACGACCCAGGCCTGGCTTCGTGAGTGGGTCTACGACCTCGACGGCCGGGCAGCGTACCTCGAGAAGCTCGGCGCCGAACGAATCGCGTCGCTCCGGCCCGGTCCGGCGCCGTCGGGCTCGGTCGACTACGGCGCGTACCGATGATGGCCGTCGCCGTTCGCTACCTGGTATCCGACGTGGAGCGATCCATCGCGTTCTATCGCGACCACCTCGGGTTCGACCCACCCGCCGGATACGCGCCGCCGTTGCCGCCTGGAACGACGGGCGTTCCGATCAGCGAACGGGGGCGCGCCAGATCACCGGAATGCTCCATTCAGTCGACGTTTGGTTGCCCGGATGACCCGATCAGGGGCTGGCGTCGTCCTTGGGGGCCTTGGGCAGCCGGTCATTCGCGGGTTGGAACGCTGGACGATCCATCCGACATCGGCGGTCGCACCCATCGGCTGCGGCCACAGGCCGTTCCATGACCGAGACTGCCGCCTTCAGCAGGTCCGAGATGATGATCGTCGCCGCGGCGCGCGAGTTGGCCGGCCGCAGCGTCTGTTTCGTCGGCGTCGGGTTGCCGAACATCGCGGTCAATCTTGCCAAGCGAACGGTCGCTCCCGAGCTCGAGCTCGTGTACGAGGCCGGCGTCTTCGGCGCCCGACCCGCCCGATTGCCGCTGTCCATCGGCGACCCGACCATCGTCACCGGGGCGACCGCGGTCGTCAGCATGCTCGAGCTGTTCGGCTACTACCTCCAGCGCGGGCTGATCGATGTCGGCTTCCTGGGGGCGGCCCAGATCGACCGCTTCGGCAACATCAACACGACCGTGATCGGTCCCTATGACCACCCCACGACCCGGCTGCCGGGCTCCGGCGGTGCCTGCGAGATCGCCATCAACGCGCGCGAGGTCTTCGTGATCATGCGCCAGACCCGGCGCAGCTTCGTCGAGACGATCGACTTCCGGACCTCGCCCGGGAACCTCGGCGGCCCCGAGCAGGCCGAGCGGATCCGGCGCCAGGGCGGCTGGCTCGGGCGCGGACCGACCGTCGTCGTGACCGACCTCGGCATCTACCACTTCGACGAAGCGGGGGAGATGCGGCTCGATTCGCTCCACCCGGCCGCGACCATCGAGGCCGTTCGCGACACGATCGGCTGGGAGATCGCGGTCGCCCCGGATGTGGCGGCCACGGCGCCGCCGACCGACGTCGAACTGCACCTCATCCGCGAGGAGCTCGATCCGGGCGGCGTCTACACGAAGTAGGCGTCAGGCCTTGCTGAAGTCGACCAGGAACTCGAGCGTGCCGTTGTCGGCGATCGAGACGATGATCCCGCCAAGGTTCGGGGCGACGATCGAGTAGTCCGAGAGCGGGAAGCTGATCGAGCCCGCGACCTGGATCGTGCCGTTGACGAGCTGCGCCTTGGCCGGGATGTCGACCGACTTGGTCACGCCGTGGAGCGTCAGGTCGCCGGTCAGGGTGATGTCCGAGCCGGTCCCGGCGAGTGCCGCGGCGGGCACGGCGACCGCCTTCGTCAGCTTGAACGTGGCGGTCGGGTAGGTGTCGGTCTGCAGGCCCTCGGTGCGAAGGCGGCCGTCGCGTTGCGACTTGTCGGAGGCGATCGAGGTCGTATCGACGGTGATCTGGCCCGCGGTCAAAGTCGTCGTGGATCCCGATGTCTCGAGGGTGATCGACCCGCTGACCGCGCTGGTCCGGCCGACCGCATCGCTCTCGGCCGGGAGGCTGGCGAGCTGCTCGCGGACGCGGTAGCCGGCGACGCTGTCGGTGGCGACGTTCCAGGTCCCGGCGACGGACCCGTCGAAGCTCGCGGCTGGCACGGTGCTGGCGCCCGGTGCCGTGCTGGTGGCCGGACTTGTCGAGGCGGTCGGGAGGGTCAGCGCCGCTGCGCTGTCGCCGCGCAGGACCTGGTCGTAGACGATGAACCCACCGACCCCGACGGCGATGGCCGCGATGGCGACGATGACGAGGAGACGGGATCGGGGCATCGGGGAACTCCGGCTTGGCAGGGCCGTTCGGTCCCGTCGGGCCGAACCTTGCCGGACTTTCCTGAGACGCGCCTGAGACGCGAGCGCGGACGGGCGGCCGGCGCCCTCCATGCCCGATGTCCCGACGCAAGGATCGGGTCCGCTACGATGCCGCGGTGAACTCCGGCCGCGTCTTCCGCCGTGCCACCGCCGTCGATCCGCCGATCGCCGTCGAGGCGTTCGGGTCCACCATTCGCGATGCCGCCGGGCGCTCGTACCTCGACGCCGCCGGCGGCGCCATCGTCGTCAACGTCGGCCATGGCCGGCGCGAGATCGCGGCCGCGATGGCCGACCAGGCGGGCCGCCTCGCGTACGCCCACGGCAGCGCCTTCACGACCGAGCCGCTCGAGGCGTATGCCCGCGAGGTGGCCGTTCACCTGCCGATGGACGACCCGGCGATCTACCCGGTCTCGGGCGGATCGGAGGCGATCGAGACGGCGCTCAAGCTGGCCCGCGCCTTCCACCTCGCGCGCGGTGAGGCGGATCGACTGATCGTCTGCGCACGGTGGGGGAGCTACCACGGCAACACGCTGGGCGCCCTGGACCTGTCGGGACGCAAGCCACTCCGGCGCCCGTATGAGGGCTGGCTCGGCCGATTCCGGCATGTCTCGGCGGCCTACCCGTACCGCGCCGAGTTCCCGGGCGCCGATGCGCTGGGCGACGCCGACGCGCTGGCGGCAGAGCTGGACCGGGCGTTCGAGGCAGCCGGGCCGGGGACCGTCGCGGCCTTCGTCGCTGAGCCGATCGTCGGGGCCACGCTCGCGGCAGCGGTCCCACCCGAGGGCTACTGGCCGGCCATCGCCGAGGTCTGTCGCGCGCACGGGGTGCTGCTCATCGCTGACGAGGTCATGACCGGGTTCGGCCGGACCGGACGCTGGTTCGCGCTCGATCACTGGGGCGTCCGCCCGGACATCCTGGTGGCGGCCAAGGGCGCCGCATCGGGCTACTGGCCGTTCGGGTTCGCGGCGGCCTCCGCCGAGGTCTACGGCACGGTCATGGGCGCGAGCGCCCCGTTCGTCCATGGCTTCACCTATTCGCATTCGCCGGTGGGCGCCGCGGTAGCGCGTGAGGTGCTGCGCATCCTCGAGACCGAATCGCTCGTCGAGGCGAGCGCCGTCAAGGGCGAGCGCCTGCGGGATCTGGCGTCCGCGGCCCTCGGCAGCCATCCGGCCGTCGGCGAGATCCGTGGCCGGGGCCTGATGATCGGCGTCGAACTGGTGGCCGATCGCGAGACCCGGGCGC
Organism: Candidatus Limnocylindrales bacterium; assembly: GCA_036758145.1. GTDB lineage: Bacteria > Chloroflexota > Limnocylindria > Limnocylindrales > CSP1-4 > SPCO01. The sequence continues at coordinate 340 of DAIOXD010000146.1, read as the reverse complement.
CGTTCCCGCGCGCGGCTCGCGTGGCGGAATCCGTGGTCCGGGAGGCTCGCGATCGCGGCGTGCTGCTCTATTCGGGGACCGGCAACGCGAATGGTGTCGATGGCGACACGATCCTGCTCGGACCGCCGTTCATCGTGACCGATGACGAGCTGGAGACGATCGTCGCCGTCCTCTCCGAAGCGATCGATGCCGCCGTTGCGACCGCGATCGCCACGGCGCCGGCGACCAGGGCCCCGTCGCCCCGGCTGGCCGATCCCGCGACGAACTAGCGAGCCCGGCCGCCCCAGCCGCGCAGGATGAGCATCGCCCCGAGGGCGACCAGGATGATCGGGACGACGTA
>DAIOXD010000145.1:0-5321 GCA_036758145.1 Candidatus Limnocylindrales bacterium | reverse complement strand
GTTCCAGGCGTCGGCGGCGGCGATCTTGTCCTCGAGCGCGGCCTGCTGGGCGCCGATCTTCTCGTAGTCGGCGTCAGGGTCGGACCAGGCGGCCATGACCGCGTTGTACTGGTCGATCAGGTGTTGGACCTCGGCGACGCCGTCCATGACGTTGCCCTTGACGTCCTTGGTCGGGTCGAGCTCGGGCTCCTGGCTGAGATAGCCGACCGAGAAGCCGGGCGTCAGCCGCGCCTCCCCGCTGTACCCGTCGTCCAGGCCGGCCATGATCCGCAGCAGGCTCGACTTGCCGGCGCCGTTCGGCCCGATGACCCCGATCTTGGCGCCCGGGTAGAAGGAGATCGAGATGTTCTCCAGCACCGTCCGATCGGGCGGGTAGTGCCGGGCGAGCTTGTACGTCGTGTAGATGAATTCGTGGGGCATGAGGGTAGGGTAGCGGGAAGTCGCCTCGCGGCCTCAGCTCAGGCGGACGATCCCGGGGATGCCATCGAAGCCGGCCGGTCTATCCTTCTGCCATGCCGATCAACCCGAACCTCGTCCATGTCTACCGGCTTACCGACACTGTCGAGGGACGCGCCGACGGCGCGTGGGTCTTCCAGTACCACGGCGAATCGTTCGTGACCGATCCGGGCGGCGCCAAGCCCGAGCCGTTCGCGTGGGCCGACCAGCCGCACGAGGTCCTCGACTTCACGGTCAAGACGCGCGAGGAGATCGCCGGCGCCATGCGGATCAATCCCGCGAAGCTCGGCCTCGTCCAGCGCACCGAATCGGACTTCCCGGAACCGATCGTGACGTTCCGGGACGGACCGGTCTGGTCGGCGGAGGCCGTCGCGCCGTGGGCCCAGACGCGGACGCCGGTCCCCCCGCGCGACCGGGGCGTGCCTCGGGGCTGACCACCCTCAGTCGTGCTCGCTGAGCCAGGTACCGACCTTGGGCCACAGGTTCTGGCTGGCCGACCGCCCGACGACGATCCCGACGTGGCCGCCGTCGATCACGATCTCCGACGCATCCGTGCTGCCGACCCGGTTCGTGATGACGCTCGTCGTCGGGCGCGGCGCGATCTGGTCGCGGCTGGCGGCGATGTTGAGGACCGGGCAGGTGATGCTGGCCAGGTGAACGGGCCGGCCGTCCATCTCGAGCGTGTCGAGCGCCAGCCGGTTCTCCTGGTAGAACTCGACGATCCACTGGCGGAACGCGGCCCCCGCGAACGGGACGCTGTCATTGACCCAGCGATACATGGCCTGCCAGCCGCTGACGTCGAAGTTCGGGTCGGCCAGCTTGTCCCACAGCTGGCGATACGTGCCGACGTAGCTCGCCATCGGGTTGAGCAGCTTGGTGCCGACGTCGGGGAGTTGGGCCGGGATGGTCGCGAACGTGTCGGTCAGTTGCTCGACCGGGAAGATGTCGCGGGCGGTCATCCGACCGAACTGACCGGCATCGGAGAAGTCGATCGGCGCGGTCAGCAGCACGAGATTGCGGGTGACCTCGGGCTGGAGCGCGGCGAAACAGGTCGCCAGCACGCCCCCGATGCAATAGCCGAGGACCGTCATCTGCTCGGCGCCGGTGGCCTTCTGGATCGCCTTCGCGGCGCGTGGCAGGTAGCGCGTGACGAGCGTGGTCACGTCGAGCGCCCGGTCCTCGTCGCCGGGGGTGCCCCAGTCGATCAGGAAGACGTCGTGGCCCTCGGCCAGCAGGAACTCGACGAAGCTCGCGCCGGGTCGAAGATCGAGGATGTACGCGCGATTGATCAGCGGCAGCACGAGGAAGATCGGGGTCTTGTGGGTGGCCGGCGAGGACCGGATGTAGCGGTAGAGGCGCGCCTTGTTCTTGCGCCAGATGAGCTCCTTGGGGGTGAGCCCGACGGGCGCATCGGCCGCACCGAGGACGGCCCGTGCCAGCTCGAGCGCGCGGTCGTTCGAGGACCAGACGGTCTCGGCGTCGGGCCACGCGGTGGTCGTCATTTGGCGGACTTGCCGCGGGCGGTTCGCTTGACTGCGGCCGCCGCTGACGGCTTGGCCCGCAACGCCCGCTCGATCGAATCGAAGCGATCCGCCAGTTGGTCGATCTTCTCCTCGAGCCCGATGACAAGCTCACCGAGGCGGGCGATGTCCTCGCGGGTCGGTACGTTCATCGTCTCGAGATAGATCCGCATGTTGTCGCGCGACGATTTCTGCGCGGCAAGGAGTGTCTCGAGCAGCTTCCCGCTCGACTCGCCGAACTCGGAGCTGCCCATCGCCTGCTCGAGCGCGGAGCTCCATGCCCGTTCATTGGTCTCGTACAGCTGGCGCCAGACCTCGTACGGATCGGGCGCCTGGCCCGCTTCCTCGGCTTTGGTCATGGTCGTGTCTCCTTCTCGTCGGTCGGTGTCTCGGGCTGGCGCGCCGCCCGCGGGCTGGCGTCGTACAGGCCGAAGAACCGGTCGATCGTCTGACGATACGCGTTGAGCATCGACGCGGAAGAGTCCAGCCACGCGTGGCCGGCATCGGTGATGGTGTAGACGCGGCGGGCGGGCCCCGTCGGTCCCGGCTCCCAGGTCGATTCGAGGAAGCCGTCCTTCTCCATCTGGCGGAGCGTCCGGTAGAGCGTGCTCATCGTGATCCCGAACAGCCCGAGCGCGCGCAGGTAGTCCTCGATCACGTAGCCGTGCGCCCGCTGGAGCGAGACCGCCAGCAGCACGAACGGCGCGAGCATGTCGCGCGGCGGCCAGCCGGTGAGGGGCTCGCGCTCCTCGATCGGCTCAGCGGTTTCGTTGGTTGTCGGCGGTTGGTCAGACATGGCTCGCGACTTGACAGATCTCGTTGGCGGGAGGACTATATGCACGTTGCACTTAGAGTTGCTACGCAAGTAGCGCCAGTCCGATCATAGGCGAAGGAGACCACCGTGTCCACCACCACTACCACCAACAACGACATCCCCGAAGCCGCCGCAGCCGCGGTCGCCGAGGCCACCCGCATCGCCGCCCAGGCGGCCCGCAACGGCACGGAGACCGCCAAGGCCTCGATGGATGCCGCGGGCTCGCTGTTCGACGAGACCAGCACGATCGGTCGAGACTTCCTCGGCACCTGGTCGGCGCAGAGCGAAGCCGCCATCAAGGCAGCGTTCGACGCGCAGAACGCCGCCATCGATGCCGGCCTGGGGCTCTTCGACCTCAGCCTGAATGGCAATCGCAAGGCCGTCGCCCAGTTCTCCGAGATCGTCAAGCGAACCCAGAAGGCGACGCTCGACAGCTGGCAGACCACCGTCAAGATGGCCTCGAAGGCGACCGAAACCAAGGTCCGCTGAACGAGCTGACTGACCATCGAGGTGACCGGCGAACCGCCGGTCACCTCGTTTTCGTTTCGGCCGCATCGAGGAGGTGTCTGCGATGGCTGATCTGAAGGGCAAGGCCTGCCTCGTCACCGGCGGTTCGCGCGGCATCGGCCGGGCGATCGCGCTCGAGCTCGGGCGTCATGGCGCGTCGGTCGCCGTCGGTTATGCCAGCAACGCGGACGCCGCGGAAGCCGTCGCCACCGAGATCACCGCGTCGGGTGGCCAGGCGTTCGCCTTCGGCCTCGACGTCGCGGATCCTGCCACGATCGAACCGGCGGTCGCGAGCGTCGTCGAGCGCTTCGGCACGATCGACATCCTCGTCAACAACGCGGGGATCACGCGCGATCGGTCGCTGGCCAAGATGTCGCCCGAGGAGTGGGACGACGTCATCAGCACGAACCTGAGCAGCGTCTTCCACCTGACCTCTCGCGTCCTGCCGATCATGGTCAAGGCGGGATCCGGCCGGATCGTCAACATCAGCTCGGTGATCGGGCTCCACGGCAACTTCGGTCAGGCCAATTACGCTGCCGCAAAGGCGGGGATCGTCGGCTTCACCAAGTCGGCGGCGCTCGAGCTGGCCCGCAAGGGGATCACGGTCAATGCGATCGCCCCCGGTTTCATCGAAACGGAGATGATCGCCGCCATGCCGGACGAGGTCCGGGCCACGATCCTGGCCAAGATCCCGATGGGCCGCTTCGGGCGTCCCGAGGAGATCGCGCAGGCCGTCGCGTACCTCGTCTCCAGCAGTGGCGACTACATCACCGGGCAGGTCATCTCGATCGATGGCGGCCTCTACACCTAGGAGGGTTCCACGATGGCTGAGACTTCATCGACCGGCCGCAACGGCGGCGTCTACCTGGTCAGCGCCGCCCGGACGCCGATCGGCAAGTTCGGTGGCGCCTTCGCGGACGTGCCGGCCGTCGACCTGGGTGGCACGGCCATCCGTGCCGCCGTGGAGCGGAGCGGGCTGCCCGCCGAGACCCCGATCGATGACGTGCTGATGGGCCAGGTCCTCCAGGCCGGTGCCGGTCAGGCCCCGGCTCGACAGGCGGCGCTCCTCGCCGGGCTGCCGGTCACGACCAGCGCGACGACGATCAACCGGGTCTGCGGGTCGGCGATGAAGGCGATCATGCTCGGTGCGGCCGAGATCAAGGCGGGCGACGCCGACGTGGTCGTCGCGGGCGGGATGGAGAGCATGAACGGCGCGCCGTACCTGCTGACTCGGGCACGGTTCGGCTATCGCCTCGGTGACGGGACGCTGGTCGACGCGACCGTCCACGACGGGCTGTGGTGCGCCATCGAGGACTGCCACATGGGCACCCATGCGGAGCGCGTCGCGATCAAGGAACACGTCAGCCGCGCCGACCAGGATGAGTTCGCGCTGCTGAGCCATCAGCGGGCGATCGCGGCGATCGACGAGGGCCGCTTCGAAGCGGAGATCGTGCCGGTCACGGTCCGTGATGCCAAGGGCCGGGAGACGGTGGTCGCGGTCGACGAGGGACCGCGCCGCGACTCGACGATCGAGGGGCTCGCCCGACTCAAGCCGGTCTTCGAGCTGCCCGAGGGCGAGGACCGCGGCGACGCCACCAGCGGGACGGTCACGGCCGGCAATGCGCCGGGCATCACCGATGGCGGGGCGGCCACGGTCGTCGCCAGCGAGCGGACCGTCGAACGCTACGGGTTGAAGCCGCTGGCACGGATCGTCGGCTACGCCCAGGCCGAGGTCGAACCGAAGTGGCTCTTCCTGGCGCCGGTCGAAGGCGTGCGCAGGCTTTTGGACCGGATCGAGCTGCCGATCGAGGCGTTCGACCTGATCGAGATCAACGAGGCGTTCGCCGCGCAGACCCTCGCCGACGGCCGGGAGCTCGGCTTCGACTGGGACAAGGTCAACGTGAATGGCGGCGCGATCGCGCTGGGGCACCCGATCGGGGCGTCAGGTGCTCGAGTCGTCGCGACGCTGCTGCACGAGCTCAAGCGGCGGGACGGCCGCTACGGGCTGGCGACGCTCTGTCTCG
>DAIOXD010000144.1:4689-5399 GCA_036758145.1 Candidatus Limnocylindrales bacterium | reverse complement strand
TCGCCGTGTCCGACCCCCTGCAGAAGGGCTCGGACCTGTTCGGGACCGGGTTCTATGTGCCGACGGGAGCGTGGCTCCCACCGGGGCTGATCTGGACGATCCAGCTCGCGGCCGTGGTCGGCGGCCACATGCTGGGGGCGTGGGGCGGACATGTCGTGGCGGTCGCGGATGCGCCCCCGGGCCTGCAACGGGCGGCGCTCCGCAATCGCCAGGTCCCGCTAGCCGTGGTGATGGTCAGCCTGACCACCCTGACGCTCTGGTCGCTCGGACAGGCGATCGTCGTCACGCCACCCGCGTCTTCCGACCTCGGCGGGCCGGATCCTCAGGCGCCTCAGGCCGGTGTGGTCACGAGTCGCGATGCGGGCACCCACTCGTCGAGCGAGCGGACATCGGCGAGGTGACGGACGACCTCCGGGTCGAGCGCCTCGGCGGCCGCGACCGCGGTCTCCATCGCGGTCAGGCACAGGATCCCTTCGGCGGTGGCGGCGAGGCGGATCTCGGCGGCATCCCGGACCGCGCCTGAACGCGGGGTCGGGGTGTTCACGACCAGCCGGACCTCGCCGGTCGCGATGAGATCGAGGATCGGGATCTCGCCGGCTGCCTCGTCGGCGGCCTCGCCCAGCTTTGCGACCGGTCGGGCGTCGTAGCCGGCGTTGCAGGAGCTTCTTGGTCTCGTCGGAGAGCGCCTCGCCGGCGAAGCCATCCGGCGG
>DAIOXD010000144.1:0-4679 GCA_036758145.1 Candidatus Limnocylindrales bacterium | reverse complement strand
GCGGCAAGGGCACGCCGCGTCCCGGGCGTAGCCGCCATCCGGTAGCCGGCCCCGGCGAGCGCCGCCGCGAGCCTCCCGAGCGTGCCCTTGTCGCGGTCCGCGATCGAGAGCAGCGCCAGCGCCCCACCCTCGCCGGGGCGCGGGGGGACGAGCGCCGCACCGAGCAGCGCCTTGGCCAGTGCCACGCGCGGATCGTCGTGGATGCCGATGACCTCGCCCGTCGACTGCATCCCCGGCCCGACCGACGGATCCACGCCGCGCAGTTTGGCCGTCGAGAAGGCCGGCGCCTTGACCGCCACGAAGGGCGGCGGCGGAAGGTGGCCGCCATCCCAGCCGAGCTCCGGGAGCGTGGCCCCGAGCGAGATGCGGACCGCCAGGTCCACCATCGGGACACCGGTCACCTTGGAGATGAAGGGCACCGTCCGCGAGGCGCGCGGGTTGACCTCGATGAGGTAGACGCCGTCGTCGCGGACGATGAACTGGGCGTTGACGAGGCCGCGGGCGCCCAGCGCCAGCACGATCCGCTCCATCGTGGCCACGATCAGGGCCTGGTCGCCTTCGGAGACGGTCTGGGGCGGGAACATCCCGACCGAGTCGCCCGAATGGACGCCGGCCCGCTCGACGTGCTCGAGGAGTCCCGGGATGAGCACGCGCTCGCCATCGGAGACGGCGTCGACATCGACCTCGACGCCCTCGAGGTAGCGGTCGATCCGGACGGGCCGGTCGGGGTCGACGACCGTGGCCGCCGCCAGCTGGCGCGCCAGGTCCGACGGCGAGTAGCAGAAGTCGATGGCGAGGCCGCCGATGACGAACGAAGGCCGGACGATGACCGGGTAGCCGATCCGCTCGGCCAGGGTCAGCGCCTCCTCCATCGAGTGGGCCATCCCGCCTTCCGGCTGCGGGATGCCGAGCCGATCGAGCAGCGCCGAGAACCGGGTCCGCTCCTCGGCCTGGTCGATGGTCTCGAGGCTCGAGCCGAGGAGCGGGACGCCGCCCGCGGCGAGCGGGCCGGCGAGATTGAGCGGGGTCTGGCCGCCATACGCGACGACGGCCGGGAGCAGGTCGGCGTCGGCGGCCCCATCGGGCGACTCGGCATCGATGACGCTGCGCACGCTCTCGGGATCGAGCGGCTCGAAATAGAGGCGCGTCGAGGCGTCGAAGTCGGTCGAGACGGTCTCCGGGTTCGAATTGATCATGACCGCGCTCCAGCCGCTCTGGCGGAGCGTGTCGGCGGCCTGGACCGCGCAGTAGTCGAACTCGATCCCCTGCCCGATCCGGACCGGGCCGGAGCCGATGACGAGCGCCGCGGGACGCTGGACCGGCGGCGCTTCCGGGGTCGACCCGGCCGCCGCGTAGGTGGCGTAGAAGTACGGCGTCTCGGCCGCGAACTCCGCCGCGCACGTGTCGACCATGGCGTAGCCCGGCCGCAGGCCGAGGACGAGGCGAGCGGCCCGGATCTCGTCGGCGCTCGTGCCGGCCAGGTCGGCCAACTCGCGGTCGCCGAAGCCCGCCCGCTTGACGGTGGCGAGCAACTCGGCCGCGGGGGCGTCGGTGGGATCCGCCAGGCGCGCGCCGGTGGCAGCGACTTCCGCCTCGAGCGCGACGTTGCGGCCCATCTCGGCGAGGAACCAGGCGGCGATCCCGGTCGCCCCGCCGATGACGGCCTCGGGGACCCCCCGACGCATCAGCCCGAGGATCCGCCACAGCCGGCTGTCCGACGGTTCGAGGAACCGCTTGAGGACGATGGGGGCGGCCGTCCGCTGGGCGTGACGGGTGGACTCGCACGCCTGGCCCGCTTCGTCGATCCAGCGGATCGGCTCGTCGGCGTCCGGGTCGCCGGCGTAGACCCCGGCGAGATAGTCGAAGGTCGGGCGCCAGGCGTCGTCTTCGGCGAGCGGGCCGACTCCGGCCTGCTCGAGCCCGCGGAGCGCCTTGTTGAGCGCGCTGCCGAACGTCCGGTCGATCGCCATCACCTCGCCGGTGGCCTTCATCTGGCTGCCCAGGGTCCGGTCGGCGCCCGGGAACTTGTCGAACGGGAAGCGCGGCAGCTTGACCACGACGTAGTCGAGCGCCGGTTCGAAGGCGGCCACGGTCGTGCCCGTGACGACGTTCGGGATCTCGGCCAGCCGGCGGCCGATCGCGATCTGGGCCGCGACCCGGGCGATCGGGTAGCCGGTCGCCTTCGAGGCGAGCGCGGACGAGCGTGAGACGCGTGGGTTGACCTCGATGACGGCGTAGTCGGTCGAGTCGGGCGAAAGCGCGAACTGGACGTTGCAGCCGCCCTCCACGCCGAGCGCCCGGATGATGGCGAGGGCCGCGCTGCGGAGCCGCTGGTGGACGGCGTCGGTCAGGGTCTGGACCGGCGCCACGACGATCGAATCGCCCGTATGGACGCCGAGCGGGTCGACGTTCTCCATCGAGCAGACGGCGATGCACGTGTCATCGGCGTCGCGCATCACCTCGTATTCGATCTCCTGCCAGCCGACGAGGCAGCGCTCGACCATCACCTGGCCGATCGGGCTGGCCCGGAGCCCGGCCCGGATCCGCTCGCGATAGGCCGGCTCGGTCTCCACGATGCCGCCGCCCGTCCCGCCGAGGGTGAACGCGGGACGGACGATGGCCGGCAGCCCGATCGTCTCGAGCGCCTCGTCGGCCGACACGTCGCGGGCCGCCTGCGTCGCGCCCTCGACGATGTGGCTTGGCGCGTAGGGCTGGCCGATCCGGTCGAGCAGGTCGCGGAACGCCTCGCGATCCTCGGCCATCCGGATCGCCTCGAGCGGCGTGCCCAGGAGCCGGATCGCGTGCCGGTCGAAGACGCCCGCGTCGGCCATCGCGGCCGTCAGGTTGAGCGCGGTCTGGCCGCCCAGCCCGGCCAACAGGCCGTCGGGCCGTTCCCTGGCGATGACGGCCTCGACCGCCTCGACGGTCAGGGGTTCGAGGTAGATGACGTCGGCCACGGACGGGTCGGTCATGATCGTCGCCGGGTTCGAATTGACGAGGATCGTCCGGATGCCTTCCGCCCGCAGCGCCCGGCAGGCCTGCGTTCCCGCGTAGTCGAATTCGGCCGCCTGGCCGATGACGACGGGTCCCGAGCCGAGGATCAGGACGGATGCTGGCTTCGGGAACGGAACGGTCACCGTCGGAGACCCCGGGCGGCATCTCCTTCGCCAGATACGAATCCGCCTCGTGCTATGCGAGGGGCCGGCGGCAGCGCGGGTCCCGGCATCGAGGTTTCGTGCGTGACGGAACCTTCACCGGTCGCCCGTCGGGCCGCCTGGGGCCGGTCGATTCGCATACCACGAATGACGTTGATCGCTGGCAAGGATGAGCTTGTCACGCGCCGGGCTGTCCGGCTCGGGTGCCGCGGGACCGGCGGAGCCGAGCGGGCTGGCGATGGCCGCGGACCGACGCGGGCACGGACCTCCTGACCTCCTGACCCGGCCTCTCAGGACCGGTTGGCCGGCTCACATGGCCGGTGTCTTAAGGGCGGCCGCAGCGTACCACGCGGTCGTCCCCGGAGACGGACGGTCAGTACCCGATCAGGGCCTTGATCGGGTCCAGGACGCGATGGGCCCACCCCGGGACCCGTCGGTCAGCGCGGGCCGTCCGGCGCATGCGCGCGGCGGCCGTGTCGTGGGCGGCCCATTCGAGTCGGTCGTCAAGGGCTGCCAGCGTCAGCGGCTCGCGACCGCGCCCCACGGCCGCCGCGATGAGCGCGTCGGCGACATGTGGATTCCGGGGCAGGAGCGGGCCGTGCAAGTACGTCCCGACCCGCAGCCCGAGGAGTCCCCCGTCGCCCGGCAACAACAGGACGCCCTCGGTGTCGTCGAGGTCGTTGTTGCCATGCCCGATCTCGATGGTGGCGAACGGCCGGGCGCCCGCCTCGAGGACCGTCCGTCCCGCGTGGTTCTCGAACCCGACGACCGTCCCCGCCCCGCGGCGACCGGTCGGGTCGGCCGCGCGACCGTCCTCGGGTGGGCGGCCGAAAGCCAGCAGGTCGGGATGCACCTGCGCCAAGGCCGCCCCGACGAGCCGGCCCTCGCGGCCGGAGCCGTCGGTCGAGATCGGCAGGAGCCCGGGGCAGGCCAACTCGACGCCGAGGGAGGTGCGATATCGCATCCCGAGGTTCTGGTAACCACCGCATACGGCGAGCAGCGCCGTTCCGCCGCCGACGAGGTCCGTCAACTGGGTTCCGAGCCGCTCCAGTTCGTGCGCGACGGTCACCTGTTCGCGGTCCTGGCCCCCGCCGATGAACACGAGATCGGCGGGCGGGATCCGGGCGGATCCGACGGGGACGTGCGTGACGATCGTCACGATCGAGCGGGCCTCTGCTCGTCTGACGAGCGTGGCGACGTTACCGCCATCCCCATAGAACCGCAGCAGGTCGGGGAAAAGGTGCACGATACGCAGGCGGCGTTCGGATGACATGGCGCTCCCGGGCGCGATCAGCGGGGAGCCGGTGCCGCGTCGCCTCGGCGTTCCGCGATGGTGCGGAGGCCCATCATCGCCGTGTAGGTCGCCGCCGCGACCACGGTCCCGCCACGAGGCGTCCTGGCCAGGGCCGCGGACAGGCCGTCCGCCAGCGAGCCCGACATCGCGATCGACCGGGGCGGTGACGCCGCGACGTCCGGGTCGTATCGCAGACGAAGTCGGAGGTCGGTGGCCCGGGCGCCACTGAG
>DAIOXD010000143.1:0-5433 GCA_036758145.1 Candidatus Limnocylindrales bacterium | reverse complement strand
TACCGCTGGTTCGTGCGCGGTGTCCTCGTCTGGCTGCTGATCACCCAGGTCTTCATCTTCTACCAGTCCCAGCTGGCGGGCTTGGGCGGACTTGCCTTCGATGTCGGCGCCTACGCCATGCTCCTGTACGCCCTCCGGAGGGAAGCGAGCCCCCTCAAGCGACTGGCGACCGCCGGAGCGGCCTGAGAATGACGCCGCCACCGACGGAACCGCACGACGACCTCCGCCGTCTCCGCGGCAGGACCGTCCATCTTCCGGACGGCGATCGAGACACAGGTGGCCCGAATGTCGCAGACCGTTCGCACCCTTGGCGCCATGGCGCTGGGCGCTCTCATCGTCGCCGTGGCGGCTCTCTCGGTCAGGAGTGGGCCCGTGACCGGGGCCCCCGTGACCGGCACCGAACCGCCCGCCCACACCATCACCGTCTCGGCGAGCGGCAAGGTGACCGTCGTTCCCGACGTCGCCAGGATCAACCTCGGCATCACGACCACGAAGGGGACCGTCAAGGCAGCCCGTGAGTCGGCCGCCCAGACGATGACCGCGATCATCGCGGCGATCAAGGGCCTTGGCGTCGCGGACGCCGACATCCAGACGACCAACCTCAGCCTCTACCCGCAGTACGGCAGCGGCTCGACCCCCAAGGTCGTCGGCTACCAGATCAGCGAGCAGGTCCAGATCACCGTCCGCGACCTCGACAAGGCCGGCGACGTGGTCGACGCGGCGACCGCCAAGGGCGCGACCGACGTCAACGGGATCTCGTTCGAGCTCGCCGACCCGGTCAAGGCACAGAACGACGCCCGCGCATCGGCCGTCGCCGCCGCCCGGACCAGCGCCCAGGCGATGGCCGGTGCCGCCAACGTCAGCCTCGGGGCCGTCGTCTCGATCACCGACACGACGTCGCCGTCGCCGATCTTCTACGGTTACGGCGCGCAGAAGGGCGCAGCGGTCCCCGACGCCGCGACGCCGGTCCAGCCGGGCACCCAGGACCTGACCGCGATGGTGACCGTCATCTTCGAGATCAACTGACCCTGGCCACTGCGCGCGGCCGGACCGATCGCCTACGACCGAGCCCTCGCCTCGCTGATCTCGATGAGGTGGCCGTCCGGGTCGCGGAAGAAGGCCCGGATCTCCCAGTCGGACTCGACCGGCTCGGTCAGGAACCCAGCACCTCGCGCGACCAAGGTCTCGTGCGCGGCCCGGCAGTCGGCGACGCGGATCGTCATCGAATGGCTCACTCGATCCGGATCGGCCGGCGGCACGAAGGTGACCGTCGGCTTGTCCACGGTCGGACCGCCACCGGTCACGAGGAGCAGCCACGTGCCGAAGGCGCGCAGGACGCACGACGAGCCGCCGTACTCCCGATAGACCTCGGCGCCCAGGACGTCGCGATAGAACGAGCGGGCTCGATCGATCTCGGCCACGACCAGGATGTGGGTGAGTTCCATACCGTCGGCGGGGAACGCTGTCATCGCGGACCATCTTGGGTCCTCGGGTCAAGCCCGTACTCGGGCCGCCCTCAGGCGCCGACGATCCGCCCCAAGGACTGACCCCGATCCGCAACCCGACGATGGACGCTGTGGGGACGTCACAGGCGGTATCCTGTCGACCGACCCCCAGCATTCCCCCGCGGACCGGTTCGTTCGCGGTCCCCATCGATGATCCAAGTCAGGTGGTGCCCATGAAGGTCGGTGTCGCCAAGGAGACGGCGCCCGGTGAACGGCGCGTGGCCCTGGTACCCGAAGTCCTCGGCAAGCTCAAGGCGGCCGGCCTCGACGTCCTCGTCGAGCGCGGCGCCGGCGCCGGCTCGTCGATCCCCGACGCCGCGTATGAAGAGGCCGGCGCGACGATCGTCTCGACCGACGACCTCTACCGCGACGCCGACGCGATCCTGCGCGTCGCCAAGCCGTCCGACAAGGAGGTCGGCAAGTCGCGCAAGGGCCAGGCCGTCCTGGGCCTGCTCGCCCCGCTCATCGATCCGAAGACCGCGAAGGCGCTGGCCGATCGCGGCGTGACGGCGATCAGCCTCGATGCGATCCCGCGGACGCTGTCGCGCGCGCAGACGATGGACGCGCTCTCATCGCAGGCCAACGTCGGTGGCTACAAGGCGGTCCTGATCGCGGCCAACGCCTACGGTCGGTATTTCCCGCTCTTGACGACCGCCGCCGGCACGGCCAAGCCGGCGAACCTCCTCATCCTTGGCATCGGCGTGGCCGGGCTCCAGGCGATCGGGACGGCGCGCCGCCTCGGCGCCGTGGTCAAGGCGTACGACGTCCGGCCCGAGACGCGCGAGCAGGCCGAGAGCCTGGGCGCCCAGTTCGTCAAGCTCAAGACGACCATCGATGCGACCGGTGCCGGCGGTTATGCCCGTGAGCTGACAACCGAGGAGCGCGCGGCGCAGCAGGCCGAGCTCAACGAGGTCATCGGCGGGATGGACATCGTGATCACGACGGCGCAGGTCCCCGGTCGCAAGCCGCCGCTCCTCGTGACGGCCGAGGCGGTCGGCCTGATGAAGCCCGGCTCGGTCATCGTGGACATGGCGGCCTCGGCGCTGGGCGGCAATGTCGAGCTCAGCAAGGCCGGCGAGACGGTCGAATCGCCCAACGGCGTCACGATCATCGCCCCGGACAACCTGCCCGCCTCGATGCCGGCCGGGGCGTCGGCCTTCTATGCCCGCAACATCTCGGCGCTCCTGCTGGGGATGGTCAAGGACGGCAACCTCGACCTCGATTTCGAGGACGAGGTCACGAAATCGACGGTCATCAGCCACGGCGGCGCGATCGTCTCCGAACCGGTCAAGAAGCTGCTCGAGCCGGCCGCGCCGGCCGCTGGAGGACCCGGGTGAGCAACGAACTCCTCACGTCCCTCGCCATCTTCGCGCTGGCGATCCTCGTCGGCTTCGAGGTCATCAGCAAGGTCCCCGCGACGCTGCACACGCCGCTGATGTCGGGCGCCAACTCGATCCATGGCATCGTCCTGGTCGGCGCGATGATCATCGCGGCCGAGGCCGACAACCCGGTCAGCTACCTGCTCGCCTTCGTGGCGATGGTGTTCGGGGCGATGAACGTCGTCGGTGGCTTCGTCGTCACTGACCGGATGCTGCAGATGTTCCGCAAGAAGCCGACGGCCCCCAAGGCCACGACCGAGGGCGCCGACGGCGCCCCCGGCGCCTAGCCGAGGAGCGCGTCGATGTCACAGCAGTGGATCTACACCATCGTCTACCTCGCCTGGCTGGCGGGGGCGGCCTGCTTCGTGCTGGGCCTCCACCGGATGAACTCGCCCGCCACGGCGCGCGACGGCAACCGGCTGAGTGCAGCCGGGATGGTCGTCGCCGTGGGCGCCACGCTCATCTATCTCATCACCCGTGAAGGCGGCCTGAGCGGCGTCGCGCTGGTGATCATCGTGGTCGGCTTCCTGATCGGTGGCGGGGCCGGTCTGTACACCGCACGGACCGTCAAGATGACCGCGATGCCGCAGCTGGTCTCGCTCTTCAACGCCGTCGGCGGCGGCGCTGCGGCGCTGGTCGCCATCGACGACTTCATCCGGCTCAATTCGGGCACCCCGGTCGACACGACGATCTTCGTCGTCCTCGGTGCGCTCATCGGCTCGGTCACCTTCACCGGGTCGCTCATCGCCGGCGGCAAGCTCCAGGGCCTGATCGCGGGCAAGCCGATCTACGTCCCCGGCGGCCAGGTCGTCACGATCGCGATCGCGCTCGTCGCGGTGCTTGGCACGGTGGCTCTCATCCTGGGCGCGGCCGGGGTCTTCGCGCTGGGCAGCGCGGCGACGCTCGCGCTCCTCTTCCTGGTCGTCCTGGCCGGCCTCACCTTCGGCGTCACGATGGTCCTGCCGATCGGTGGGGCGGACATGCCCGTCGTCATCAGCCTGCTCAACTCGTTCACCGGCACGGCCGCGGCGATGGCCGGGTTCGTGCTCGGCAATCCCGTCCTCATCATCTCGGGCGCCCTCGTCGGTGCGTCCGGCGCGATCCTGACCAAGCTGATGGCCGACGCCATGAACCGGTCGGTGCTCAACATCATGGTCGGTGGCTTCGGCGGCGGCGACGAGGCGGCCGGTACCGTCGCGGGCCCCGGCGGCACGGTCCGCGAGATCGGCGCCGACGACGTCGCGATCCAGCTCGCCTATGCGCAGTCGGTGATCATCGTCCCCGGCTACGGGCTGGCCGTCGCCCAGGCCCAGCACGCCGTCCGCGAGCTCGCCGAGCTGCTCGAATCGAAGGGTGTTGACGTCAAGTACGCGATCCACCCCGTGGCCGGCCGGATGCCGGGGCACATGAACGTCCTCCTCGCCGAGGCGAACGTGCCCTATCCGCAGCTCAAGGAGATGGACGAGATCAACCCGGAGTTCGATCGTGCCGACGTGGCCCTCGTCATCGGCGCCAACGACGTCACGAACCCGGCTGCGCGACGGCCCGGCTCGCCGGTCTCGGGGATGCCTATCCTCGACGTCGACCACGCGAAGTCGATCGTGGTCATCAAGCGCTCGATGGGCAAGGGTTACGCCGGCATCGACAACGAGCTCTACAGCAACCCCAAGACCGGGATGCTCTTCGCCGACGCGAAGGACGGCCTCGCGGCACTAACCGCCGCCGTCAAGGCGCTGTAGCCGAGGGGCGGCCTAACCCGGCCGCTGCTCGGTCCCGGTTCCTGCCAGATATGCCTTTGGCGGATCCATGTCGCGCCCGGCGCCTGTTTGTGCCACGTATTCTTGGCAGGACTCCTGGGCACGATCGGTGGCCGGCTCCCGCCAAGCGCGGTCCTTCTTCACGCTCGGCTAGGTCGCCGATGGCCGGATCCGCCCCGTTTCGGGCAGGATCGGGTGCCTAGCATGCTGCCGGGGAATATCTGGCAGCCTCGCCGGCCCCAACTCCCGCCGCCGTCCGGCGTCCTTGGGCAGCGTCGCAGTCATCAACCGTCGCGCCCGATGCGCCTCAGGCCGTCGGGACCGCCGCTGCTGTCTTGGGCACCGTGTTGATGTCGTGCATCTTCAACGGGGCGAGTCGGCCCAGCGATTCCGCGACGACGATGGCGTCGTCATCTTGCTGGAGCGTGAATTCCGTCGGCGGGTTGACGAACGCTCGACCGCCGCGGTTGACCGACAGCAGTGTCGCTTTGTGGTCCCTGCGCAACCGCGCGGCGACCTCGTCGATCGAGAGTCCGATGTACTCGTCCGGGAGGGTGATCCGGTAG
This sequence comes from Candidatus Limnocylindrales bacterium, assembly GCA_036758145.1. Lineage (GTDB taxonomy): Bacteria > Chloroflexota > Limnocylindria > Limnocylindrales > CSP1-4 > SPCO01. Next base: position 226 of record DAIOXD010000143.1, on the reverse strand, counting down.
AGCTCGGAGCCTTCGCCGCCGGAGACCATGTCGGTGACGATCGCGGACAGGCCCGGATAGAGGGCCGAACGGGCGAGCAGGCGCGCGGACAGCTTGGACGTCACGAGCAACTCGTCGACATCGGCACGGCGGAAGTGTGGTTCGTGGCGTGGATTGTTGACCTCGGAGACCGTGCGCACGGTGGGTGCGATGGACGAGATGGCCATGATCGTCAGGATCGAGTGCA
>DAIOXD010000142.1:0-5464 GCA_036758145.1 Candidatus Limnocylindrales bacterium | reverse complement strand
CCAGGCTCTTGGGCACGAGCTCGCCGAAGACGATGGTGAAGAGACTCAGCAGGAGGGTCACGATGATGAGCGCGAGCGGCTGCGCGGAGTCCTTGAGGAATTGCAGGCCGGTCGATTCGAACGCGGTCTGCAGGCTGGCCGTCAGGTTGACCGCGGCGTAGGCCGAGGCCAGGAAGCCCAGGAAGGTCAGGCCGATCTGGGTGACGGCCAGGAAGCGGCCCGGCTGCGCGACCAGGCGCTTGACGCGACGAGCGGCCCGATCGCCGTCGTCGGCGAGCTGTTCGATCCGGGTCCGACGCATCGTCACAAGGGCGATCTCGGAGGCCACGAAGATGGCCTCGAAGAAGGTGAGGATGACGATGACGAGCAGCTGGATGATGGTCTGCATCGCTAGCTCGCCGGGTCCTCGGGGGTGGCTTCGTTTCGGGGGGGCGCGTCGGCAGGAAGCGCCGCGGCCGGTTTCAGCCGCGGCTCGCGGATCCGCGCCGGCACACCGACCGCCAGCTTGCCCGCGGGGACGTCGCGGGTGACGACCGCGCCCGCGCCCGTCCGCGCCCCCTCGCCGACCTCGATCGGGGCGACCAGCATCGTGTCGACACCGATGAACGCGCCGTCGCCGATCGTCGTCGGGTGCTTCGCGGCCCCGTCGTAATTGGCCGTGATGGCGCCGGCGCCGATGTTGACCCCCGCGCCGACCCGGGCGTCGCCGAGATAGCTCATGTGATGCTGGCGCGACCCCGCCCCGAGATGCGTGTTCTTGAGCTCGGCGTAATTGCCGACCTGGGCGCCACGCCCGACGACCGTGCCCGGTCGCAAGTGGCTGTACGGCCCGACGCTCGCCCCGTCCTCGACGACCGACGACTCGACGATGCTGGCCCAGACGCTCGCGTTCGAGCCGATCGTCGAATCGATGAGCTGGCTGCCTGCCCCGATGACCGAACCCTCGCCGACGGTCGTCTCGCCGCGCAGGATCACGTTCGCCTCGAGCGTGACGTCGGCGCCCAAACCGACGCTCCAGTCGAGGTAGGCCGTCGAGGGGTCGCGCATCGTCACCCCGGCCCGCATGTGGGCCTCGTTGAGCCTGACCCGCAGGTTCCACTCGGCGGCGGCCAGCTGCGATCGGTCGTTGATGCCACCGAACCGCCCGTCGTCGTCGAAGGCGACCGCGCTGACCAGCCGGCCGTCCTCCCGGGCAAGCGCGATGAGGTCGGTCAGGTAGAGCTCGCCCGTTGCGGCCGATGCCTCGAGGGCGCCGATCCGGCGGCGGAGCCACGCGGCGTCGAAGGCGTAGATCCCGGCGTTGACCTCGTTGCCGGCGAGCTCATCGGGTCCGGCGTCCCTGGCTTCGACGATCCGCTCGACCGTCCCGAAGTCGCCGCGGATGACCCGACCCAGTTCGGCTGGCTCGGCGGCATAGACGCTTGCCAGCGCGATCGCCGCGTCGTCCTCCCGGCGTGCGTCGAGGATGGCATCGAGGTCGGCGCCGGTCACCAGCGGGACATCGCCCGACAGGACGAGGATCTCGGTCGCGTCGTCGGCGATGGCGAAGAGCGCTGCGGCGAGCGCATCGCCCGTCCCGCGCGGCTCGGCCTGGAGCGCGAAGTCCGCCCGCTCGGCGAAGACATCCCTGAGCGCGGCGACCCCCGGTGAGTAGACGACGAGGGGTCGGCCACCGACGGACCGGCCGCCTTCGGTGCTCGCCCAGGCGTCGAGGACGTAGGCCAGCATGGGCCGGCCGCACAATGGGTGGAGGACCTTCGGCAGCGCCGACTTCATCCGGGTCCCGAGACCGGCCGCCAGCACGACAGCGACCGTGCCGGTCGTCGGCGCGGGACTTGGGGGGTTCACGAGGGGCGGCGCCGTCGGACCGGGGTCGCGGAGCGGTACTCGGAGTCAGCAGTCATCAGTGGGTCGGGGCATCGTAGGGGTGCCTCGTGAGGGGTGTCAACCGAGCCGCGCGATGATCTCGATCTCGACCCGGGCGCCCTTGGGCAGGGCGGCGACGCCGACCGTCGAGCGCGCCGGCGGCGGGTCGCCGACGAACCGCCCGTAGATCGCGTTGACCGTGGCGAAGTCGGCCATGTCGATCAGGAAGACCGTCGTCTTGACCACGTCGGCCCACGCGCAACCGGCGGCGTCGAGGACAGCGGTCAGGTTGGCCAGCACGCGCTCGGTCTCGGGCTCGATCCCGCCTTCGACGAGGACGCCGGTCGCCGGGTCGAAGGCGGCCTGGCCGGCGCTGAACAGGAAGCCGTCGGTGACGATGCCCTGGCTGTAGGGCCCGATCGCCGCGGGCGCACCCGCGGTCGAGATGGCGCGGCGGGTCATGGTTCCCTCCCCTGCTGGCTGGTTCCCAGGATGGTGCTGGCGGTCACGAACGGTTCGCCCGCCCCGGGCGCGGTCATCGAGCCGTCACGCAGGGCGTCCCGGACGACGTCGGCGGCGAGCGCGGCCTCCGCCTCCGAATCATAGAGCGCCCACAGCGTCGGGCCCGAGCCCGACAGCCCGATCGGCCGCTTGAGCAGCCGGCTGAGGGCGCGCTTGAACGGGACGAGGTCCGGGACGACCAGCGAGGTGGCCGGCAGCAGATCGTTGGCCGAGGCGAGCACCCCGGCCCGTGCCACCAGGTTCGCCGCGGTCAGGCCGTTCCGCAGCTCCTCGGCGAGATGGGCCGACGAGAGACGGACCGCGCCGTCCCCGTGCGTCCGGATGGCATCGAAGGCGGCGAAGACGTCCGGCGTCGGGACGGCGATGAACGGCGTGACGAGCACGACCCCCGGAGCGCCGCGGAGCCCACCAAGCGGGGCGACCTGCTCACCACGGCCCTCGACGAGCGCCGGCCCGCCGGCGAGGAAGAACGGCACGTCCGAACCGAGGTGGGCCGCGACGGCGAGACGGGCACGGTGATCCAGCTCGGCGCTCCAGGCCTCGAGGGCGCCGTCCACGGTCGCGGCCGCGTCGGACGAGCCACCTGCCAGCCCGGCGGCGACGGGGATCCGTTTCTCGAGGCGAGCGGCGAGTGCCGGGGCGGGTCCAGGGCCACCCGGCCAGCCGCCGCCGACGGCCGCGCGGGCGGCCGCGAGAGCCCGAAAGACGAGGTTGTCGGCGGGTGGTCCGGCGTCGAGACCCGTGACGTGCAGGGTGTCGCGCTCGCCGCCCGCCGGAGCGAGGCTGAGCCGGTCGGCCAGGGAGAGCGGCACGAAGACCGAGTGCAGGGTGTGGTAGCCGTCGTCCCGACGGCCGACGACGGCCAGGGTCAGGTTGAGCTTCGCCGGCGCGAGCCGAACGACCGGGGAGAGCCGGCGCAGCGGGTCCCTCATCCGGGGCCCTCCGCCTCGGTCGCAGTGTCGGTTTCGGTTTCGGGCGGGGCCCCTCGACGTCCACGACCGTCGGGCCCGATCGGCCCGAGCGCCTCGTGCAACGCCAGCCACTCCCCGACCGCGAGGGTCTGCGGTCGCCGGTCGGGCGCGATGCCGGCCGTGGCCAGCGCGCCCGTCACGCGTCCGGCATCGAGCGGCAGCTGACGGGACAGCACGTTGTGGATCATCTTGCGTCGCTCGCGGAAGGCGGCCTGGACCAGCCGCCACAGCTCGTCCTCTGTCGCGGGCTCGAGGCGGTCGTCCGCGGCGTAGGGCTCGACGACGATCACGGCGGATTCGACGGCGGGCTCGGGTTCAAAGGCGGCGGCTGGGACCGTGAGCGCGATCCGGACCCGAGCGTGGTACTGGACGAAGACTGACAGGTAGCTCATCTTCCCGGGCGGCGCCGCGATCCGTTCGGCCACCTCGCGCTGGACCATGAGGATGAGCCGGTCGGGCCTGGGCGGCGCCCCGAGGAGCGCGTGCAGGATCGGGCTGGTGATGTGATACGGCAGGTTGGCTACGACGTCGAAGGGCGGCCGGACGAGACCGACGAGATCCTGGTCGAGCGCGTCGCCCTCGATGAGCCGGAGCGCCGCGACGCCATCGAATCGCTCGCGCAGGAAGGCCGCGAGCCGGCGATCGAGCTCGACCGCGGTGACGTGGGCCCCACCGGCGAGGAGCCCGGCGGTCAGCAGGCCCAGACCCGGGCCGATCTCGAGGACCCGCCGGCCGGGCGCCGGGTCGGCCTCGGCGAGGATCGCCTCGAGGACATCGGGGTCGGCCAGGAAGTTCTGCGAGAGGCTGTGGCGGGCGCGCAGGCCGGCCGCCCGGAGCGTGGCCCGGACCGCCTCGGCGTCGATCCGCGGCGCGGCGGACCTGCTCACCGCGTTGCTAGTGGCAACGACGGCCGTGCATCCAGATCGAGCCCGGCCCGTTCGCCAGCTGCGAAGCGGCGAGCCCCGGCGGCCCCGATCATCGCCCCGTTGTCGGTGCACAGGGCCGGTCGCGGCACGATGAGTGGCAGGTCGAGGGCCTCGGCCTCGCCGGCCAGCCGCGCCCGGAGCGCGCGGTTGGCCGCCACCCCACCGCCCATCACGATCGAGCGCGCACCGACGGCGGTGGCCGAGCGGATGGTCTTCGTCGTCAGCACGTCGACAACAGCGTCCTGGAACCCCCACGCGAGCTCGGCCACGACGTCCTCCGGGAGCGGTGCGTCCGGGAGATGCGCGAGCCCGGTATCGGCGCGGGCCTCGGTGACGATCCGCCGCGCAGCGGTCTTCAGCCCGGAGAAGCTCAGGTCGTACGAGTCGCCCAGCCAGGCGCGCGGGAAGACCCGGTCGTGGCGGGTCGCCGCCTCGGCCGCGCGTCCGATCGCGGGGCCGCCGGGATAGCCGAGCCCGAGCAGCCGCCCGACCTTGTCGAAGGCCTCGCCGGCCGCGTCGTCGAGCGTCGTCCCGAGCAGCCGATAGGTCAGGTGGTCGCGCATCTCGGCGAGGAACGTGTGGCCGCCCGAGACGACGAGCGCCACCAGCGGGAAGACCGGGTCGGGTCGCTCGGCCTCGCCCGGGTCGCGCAACCAGGCGGCGTAGACGTGGCCTTCGAGATGGTTGACCGCGACGAGCGGCTTCTCGTGGACCCAGGCGAGCGCCTTGGCGAAGTTGACCCCGACGAGGAGCGAGCCCGCCAGTCCCGGGCCGTACGTGACCGCGACCGACTCGATGTCGGCCCATGAGGCGCCAGCGTCGGCCCAGGCCTCGTCGAGGACCGGGACGATCCAGCGCAGATGGGCGCGGGCGGCGACCTCCGGCACGATCCCGCCCGACGGGGCGTGGAGCGCGACCTGCGAGGCGACGACGTTGCTCCGGATCAGCCGCCCGTCCTCGATCAGGGCGATCCCGGTCTCGTCGCACGACGACTCGATGGCGAGGGTCAGCCCGCCGTTCACCGCACCTGCCTCACGCATCCTCCGCGCCGGGTCGCGACGGGGCGGACGCCGCATCCACCGCGGCGCGCAGGCGCGAGATCCGCTCGCGCATCGCCGGATCGGCCAGGGGCAGGGTCGTCATGATCAGGGCGTCCTCACCGTTGTCGCTGTAGTAGCG
>DAIOXD010000141.1:0-5467 GCA_036758145.1 Candidatus Limnocylindrales bacterium | reverse complement strand
GGGGGATCGCGCGCACAGCATCGAGCGCCTCGAGCGAGCCGACGAGGGCCTCGTCGGTGACGCCTTCGACCTCAAGCTCGATCTCGGTAAGCGGTGGGTCGCCGTCGATGCGGCGGACCGTCGCCAGGGCCCGGATGCGACCGCCGATCTCGGCCACGCGGGCCATGACGGTCGCGACGGACGCCGCCGTGTCGACGAGATCGAATCGGATCGCCGCGGTCGACGTCCGGCTCCCACCCTGCCGCCTGGGCATCAGCCGAGCGAGCCGCGCCCGGCGGCGCCCGGTCGGAGATCGCTCACGGACAGCGAATCGGGCTCCATCCCACCGGTCGGGTCGTGTTCTTCGTAGGGCAGCCCGAGGGCCGCGAACGCCTCCCGCGTGGCGACGGCGTCGGAAGTGGTCAGCATGAGTGCGCCATCGGTGTCCTCGGCCACGCCGACGATGCCGGTGATGTTGACGCCGCGCTCGCCGAGCGCCGTCGCCACCCGGGCCAGCGAGCCCGGTCGATCGTCGAGCTTGACCGTGAACCACACCGTCACGAGGCACCTCCTGCTATGCCCTCGATGGTACCCGCACGGTACGCTCCGCGGCATGCCAGCCCCACTCGGCAAGACCCCGACGAAGAAGATGCCGGACATCCAGCTCTTCGGCCGGGACGATTCTGCGGCGACCCGGGCGGCACTCCGTTTCTTCCGCGAACGGCGCATCGTCGTCCACTACGTCGACATCAGGAAGCGCGGCATCGCGCCGGCCGAGCTGCAACGGTTCGTCCAACGGCTGGGCGCCGCGGCGTTACTCGACACGACCGCGCGGTCCTACCGCGATGCCGGCCTCGCGTACCTGAGCCTCGAGGACCCCGGGATCGTCGCTCGTCTCCGCGCCGACCCGAGCCTGCTCCGGCTGCCGCTGGTTCGCCACGGGAGCGAGGTGGCGGTCGGCCTCGACGAGTCGAGCTGGGCTCGCTGGATCAGGCCAGCGGGCGGCTCCTGACGGCGGTCCAGGCGAGGACCGCGGCGACGACGATGAGGATCGCGCCGACGACCGCCCAGAAGCTGCTACCGGTCATCCCCGACCCGCCGATGTAGCCCACTCCCTGCCCGATGAACGTGAGACCCACCAGGGCGAGGATGACGGCGAGGATCCATCTCGTGCGCACAAGCACCTCCTGGATGGCATGCTAGCCCGATGGATGAGACGACGCCCAAACTGCGCCGCGCCGGCCGCATGTGGGTGACCCCGACGGCCGAGCACAAGATGGAAGGGGCCGCCGCGTCGGCGACCGAGGACGAGAAGCTCCTCGAGCGGCCGAGGGTCGATTTCCTCGAGACCGATCCGTGGCGGGCGCTCCGGATCCTCTCCGAGTTCGTCGAGGGCTTCGACGCGATGGCAAAGGTCGGCCCCGCGATCACCGTCTTCGGTTCGGCCCGGACGACGGTCGACAACCCGTTCTATGCGCTGGCGCGGACGATCGGGCGACGCCTCGCGGAAGGCGGCTACGCGGTCATCACCGGCGGCGGTCCGGGCACGATGGAGGCGGCCAACCGCGGTTGCCGCGAGGCCGGCGGGCTGTCGGTCGGCTGCAACATCGAGTTGCCGCACGAGCAGGGGATGAACGCCTACGTCGACCTCGGCGTGGAGTTCCGCTACTTCTTCGCGCGCAAGGTGATGTTCGTCAAGTACGCGGACGGGTTCGTCATCCTGCCGGGCGGCATCGGCACGCTCGATGAGCTGTTCGAATCGCTCACGCTCATCCAGACCGGCAAGGTGCGCCATTTCCCGGTCGTCCTCGTCGGCCGTGACTACTGGTCCGGCCTGCTCGATTGGATGCGCGACACGATGCTCAGCCAGGGAGCGATCGCCGAGTCCGACCTCGACCTCTTCCACGTCACCGACGACGCCGACGAGGTGGTCCAGCTCATCCGCACGCATCGCGCCGAGGGCGACGTCCGCTAGCCGCCGTCAGCCGGGAAGGCAACCAGGATCATGCCGTCCTCGATCCGCAGCGGGTAGTAGCGCAGCCGCCGGACGCGCGTCAGGCGCCGCGCCTCCGACTTCTTGCCCGGCGGATCGATCTTGGGGTCCCGCCCGGCGGGCGACCAGGTCGGGTGATAGACGCCGTCGGCGTCGAGTCCGCCGGTCGTCGGCATCCCGACGATCTCACCGGTACACAGGTCGAACCGGCCCTCGTGGAGTGGGCAGGCCACGACACAGCCGTCGAGCTCGCCGATCGAGAGCGGCGCGCTCATGTGCGGACAGCGGTCGTCGGTGGCGACGATCCCCTCCGGCGTATGGGCGAGCAGGATGTCGTATTCGCCTTTGCTGACGCGCCGCAGGGCGCCGGTCGGCAGCTCATCCACGTCGAGGACGGGCTGCAGGGGGGCCGTGCTCGTACCGGGCGCCTGGAGATGCGCGGGGAACCGGGCGGGGATGGGATCCATGGCCACCCATCGTACCGGTGGTGGACGAACGACGGCCCCGGTGGGGTCCACCGGGGCCGTCGAGCTCGAGGAGGAGCGAGGGTCAGTCGCCGACCGCGGTGTTGGCCGAAACCCGCTCGGGCTTGCCCGAGTGAGCAGCCGCCCCCGCGACGGTACGGGTAGCGACCGGCGCCTCGTTCGACGTCCGAAGCGGGATCTCCTTGATCGCGACCGCGGCCGCGAGGGCGACGATCGAGCCGATCACGCCCAGCCAGAACGTCTGGGCGGTCGCGAGGCTGAACGCACCGTGGACTCCCTCGACCATGGCGCCGATGAAGGGCTGGACCACCGCCTGGGCCTGTGCGGGGATGGCGGCCAGGATGGCCGCCCCGAGGTCACCGACCCCCGTCAGGGAGCTGAAGTCGAACGAGCCGCTGCTGCTCGCCTGCGTGAACCCGTCGAGGACCGGTTGCGGCACGCCCGCGGCGCTCATCTGCGGGACGAGGTTGTCCTGGAACGACGTGGCGAAGATCGTGCCCACGAACGCGAGCGCGATCGTGCCACCGATCTGGCGGAAGAACGTCAGGTTCGACGTCGCCACGCCGAGCTGCTTGAACGGCACCGCGTTCTGGATGACGATCGTCGGCACCGAGAACGTTGTTCCGACGCCGAGGCCGGCGATGAACATCCACAACCAGACGACTGGCACGGGTGTGTCCTTGGTGAGCTGGGTCATCAGCACGACCGCAAAGCCCATGACGGCGATCGAACCGACGATCAGCCACTTGTAGTGGCCGGTCCTCGACACGACGAGGCCGGAGACGATCGAGCTGGCGATGAGACCGACCATGAGCGGCAGTAGCGCCAGGCCGGAGTTGGTCGGCGAGAAGCCCTCGACCACCTGGAACCAGCGCGGCAGGAAGACGATCGCGCCGAAGAACGCGAACGCGGCGAAGAAGACCGTGACCATCGTGGCCGAGTAGGTCCGGCCCCTCCAAAGATCAAGCGGGACGATCGGTTCCTTCGCGCGCGACTCGGCGAAGATGAACAGCAGCGTCCCGACGACGCCGATGATGATGAACCCGCCGACTGAGAAGGTCGACCAGTCGTTGGACTGTTTGAAGGTCAGGCCGACCAGCAGGAACACCATCGAGATGGTGAAGATCAAACCGCCGACCAAGTCGAAGTTGCGTGTGGCGGCTGGCGTCTTGACCGTCGGCAGCAACCGCTGGATGACGACCAGCGCGATGATCCCGATCGGGATGTTGACGTAGAAGATCCAGTGCCAGCTCAGGTTCTCGGTCAGCCAGCCGCCGATGAGCGGGCCGGCGACGAACGCGATGCCGAATACCGCCCCGAACAGACCCTGGTATTTGCCGCGCTCCTTCGGGCTGAACAGGTCCCCGATGACCGCGAGGGCGACGGGGAACAATGAACCGGCGCCGATCCCCTGGATGCCTCGGAAGAGGATGAGCATCCCCATGTTCTGGCTCAGGCCGGACAGCGCCGAGCCGATCAGGAAGATGACGATACCGATCATGAAGATCGGCTTGCGGCCGTAGATGTCGGACAGCTTGCCCCAGAACGGGACGCTGATCGTGCTGGTCAGCAGGTAGATCGTGATGGCCCAGACGTAGTAGTCGTTGCCGCTGAGCTGGGTCACGATGGTCGGCAGGGCGGGCCCGACGATCGTCTGGTCCAGGGCGCCGAGGAACAGGCCGAGCATGACCGCGAAGAGGATCTCCATCTTCTCGCGCTGGCTCAGTCCGAGTGCGGGATCCTCCTCGATCGAGGGGGTATATCCGCCGGCATCGGCCGGGAATGCTTCCATGAGTCTCAGTCCTTCCCTTGCGACTGGTGTGTGTGGTATCCCCCCGACGCGTGGTCGGTGACGATCGCGTCGACGGCGGTCCGAAGATCCACCATCGCCGCGGCGAGTCGGGTCAGTTGCGTCTCGTTCAGTCCGTCGAGGATCCGGTCGAGGATCTCGGTCTGCACCGAGTCGATGTCGTCGAGCAACTGCCGTCCGACGTCGGTGATGCGGGCCAGCACGATCCGACGGTCGCTCGGGACGCGGATGCGTTCCACATAGCCGTGCTCCTCGGTCCGATCGACCAGCCCGGTCGCCGCCGACATCGAGACGTCAAGCATGTCGGCGAGCCGGCTCATCGCCATCTCCCCGTGACGATCGAGCAGGTTCAGGACGTGCAGTTGGGTCATGCTGATCCCGAGCCGGACGAGACGCTCGCTGCCGATGCACTTGACTTCGCCGAACGCCGCACGGAGGTCCGCGATCACGCGGGCCTTCGTAGGTTGCAGGTCGGTGACCATGCTTCGTGCCATGTGAACTATCATACACATACGAATCATCAAGTCAACCACGAACATCGACCGAACGGAGGACCGGATGCGCTTCGCTCTCATGCTCGAATCGCAACAGGGCCTGAGCTACGGCGACCACGTCGCGATCGCCAAGCGCGCCGAGGCGAACGGCCTCGAGACCCTCTTCCGCTCGGATCACTACACGAGCTTCCCCGGCCCGAGCGGCCAACCGACGACGGACGCCTGGACGATCCTCGCCGGGCTCGCGCGCGACACCGATCGGATCGGCCTCGGCGTGCTTGTCTCGCCGGTCACGTTTCGCCACCCGGGCAGCCTCGCCAAGGTCGTGACGACCGTCGACGAGATGAGCGGCGGGCGGGTCGAGGTCGGTGTCGGGGCAGGCTGGAACGAGATCGAGCACCACCAGCTCGGCCTGGCCTTCCCGCCGATCAAGGAACGGGCGGACCTCATGGAGGATGAGCTCGCGATCCTGCACGGGCTATGGGGCGAGCCAGACGGCTGGTCGTACGAGGGTCATCAAGTGTCGGTCCGCGACGCGTCGTTCCACCCCAAACCGGTCGATGTCCCCGGTCGGCCCCGCACGCCCATCGGCGGGGCGCGCCCGCGACTGATCGTCGGCGGCCAGGGCTCGCCGCGCTCCTACCGCATCGCCGCCCGATACGCGGACGAATTCAACCTGAGCTCGGCGAGCCCGGACACCGCCCGG
>DAIOXD010000140.1:374-5468 GCA_036758145.1 Candidatus Limnocylindrales bacterium | reverse complement strand
ATCGCGATCGTCGAGATCGACGAGGAGACCGGGTCGGTCGAGTTGGTCAAGTACGTCGCCGTCGACGACGTCGGCAAGAAGATCAACCCGATGATCGTCGACGGCCAGCTCCACGGCGGCATCGCCCAGGGCGTCGGCCAGGCGCTCTGGGAGGGCGCCGTCTACGACGACGGAGGACAACTCCTGACCGGCTCGATGCTCGATTACACGGTGCCCCGAGCGTCGTTCTTCCCGAACATCGAGCTCGACGAGACCGTTACGCCCTCGCCGGTGAACCCGATCGGTGTCAAGGGCGTCGGCGAGGCGGGCGCGATCGCCAGCACGGCCGCGGTCGCCAACGCGGTGATCGATGCCCTCGGTCCATTCGGGATCCGCCATCTCGACATGCCCTACACGCCACAGACCGTGTGGCGCGCGATGCACGATGCGAAGGGAGGCCAGGCGTGATCCCGGCAGCGTTCGCGTACCAGCGTCCGGCCTCGATCGAGGAGGCGCTCAAGATCATCGGCTCCGATCCGGGCGCGAAACTGCTCGCCGGTGGCCAGAGCCTCCTGCCGCTCTTGAAGCTTCGCCTCGGCGCGGCGGACATGCTCGTCGACATCGGTCGCCTGCCCGGGCTCAGCGGTGTCCGGACGCTCGACGACGGGCGGCTGGCGATCGGCGCCCTCACGACATACGCCGATCTGCTCGAGTCGCCGGCCCGGGAGTACGGCCTGCTGCGCGACGCGTTGCCGCACATCGGCGACGTCCAGGTCCGCAATCGGGGGACGGTCGGTGGCTCGATCGCGCATGCCGATCCGGCGTCCGACCTGCCTGCCTGCCTGCTCGCGCTCGACGCTGAGCTCGTCATCCGGTCGGCCGGCGGCGAGCGGACGACGGGTGTCGACGGGTTCTTCGAAGGCCCGTTCACGACCGGACTGCAGCCCGACGAGATCCTGACCGAGATCCGCCTCCCCGGGCCGCGCGACGATGCGGGTTCGGCCTACGCGACGCTCCAGCAACCGGCCTCGGGTTACGCGATGGTCGGCGTCGCCGCGGTCGTGTTCGTGAACGAGGCGGGCGGCATCGCGACCGCGAACGTCGCGCTGACCGGCGTGGGCGACCACGCGTATCGCGCGCATGCCGTGGAAGCGGCGCTTGCCGGCTCCGACGGATCGAAGGCGTCCGTCGCCGCGGCGGCCGCGCACGCCACCGAGGGCGTCGAGGTCAACGGCGACATCCATGCCGACCGCGAATACCGGACCGCGATGGCCGCGGTCTACACCCGCCGAGCGATCGAGTCCGCCCTGGCCCGGCTGCGCTGATCGTCCCAGGCGACCATCGTGCAGGTCCAGCGCGTCAGCCCCGGTCGGCGCGCTCCTGCACGGCTGGTCGGCGCCGTGCTTGCACGGGACCTGACCGTCGCCGGCCAGCGCTGGTCGAAAGGCCGCCGGCTCAGCGCCGATGACCTGGCCGCCCTTGCGGCCGCCGACCCCGGCGACCCGGTCAGCGTCCTCGTCCCCGAGGGCGGGGAGCTGCACGAGGATGATGCGGCCCTTCGCCTCGCCGCGGCCGTCGCCGGGCCGGGCCTGACGGTCCGCGGTCCGATCCAGAGCCGGGTCGACCTCATCGCGCACGCGGCGGGGGTGCTCAACGTCCGCGTCGCCGAGCTCGAGCGGATCAACCGCATCGACCCGCTCGAGGTCTTCACCGCCTTCGACGGCCAGGTCGTCGCGCGTGGGGACCTCGTCGCGAGCGTGAAGGTCGCGCCTCATCTGGTCGACGCCGCGACGGTCGACGCCGGGGCGCGGCTGGCCGATTTCGGCAGCCAGCCGATCGTCTGGGTCGCGCCATTCATCCCGGGCCGGGTCGGGATCGTCGTCAAGGAATCGGTCCGGGCGCCGGCGCGCCTGCGGTTCGAGGCGAGCGTCCGGGCGAAGGTCGAGGGGCTCGGTTCGGAGATCGTCGGGATCGAGTACGTCGGGGACGACCCCGAGGCGGTGGAGACCGCGATGGCGATCTTCGTCCGCCGGCCGGATCCGGTCGACCTGATCCTGACCGCCGGCGCGGCCAGCACCGACCCGCTCGACGCCGCGTTCGTGGCGATCACCGCGCTCGGGGGCCGCGTCGTCCGGCACGGGGTCCCGGCCCACCCGGGTTCGATGCTCTGGCTGGCCCGCATCGGAGGGACGGCGATCCTCGGTCTGCCCACTTGCGGGGCGTATTCGAAGGCGACCGCCGCTGACCTGCTGCTGCCGCGCCTCCTGTCCGGCGAGCCCCCGTCGGAGAAGACCGTCGCGAAGCTCGGACACGGCGGGATCCTGACCCGCAGCCAGCGCTTCCGGTTCCCGGCCTACGCACGGGAACTGGACGCTCCCGATGGCTGACGCGGGCTGCGTGTAGATTCCGGGCATGACCGACCGAGAAACCCGGCCCGCCGGCACGCGCTCCATCGAGGCGATCCAGGACGACTTCCGCGCCCGCGACTACATCGCCGACCGGTCGGTCGCGACCGCCGTCTTCCTCGCGCTCGAGCTCGACCGGCCGCTGCTCCTCGAAGGCGAGGCCGGCGTCGGCAAGACCGAGCTGGCCAAGGTGCTCGCGGCGTCGCTCGGCACTCGATTGATCCGGCTGCAGTGCTACGAGGGCCTCGACGTCAGCACGGCCGTCTACGAATGGAATTACCCGCGCCAGATGCTCGAGATCCGGCTGCTCGAGGCGCGCGGCGAGGCGGAGCATGCGACCGCCCACGACATCTTCGGCACCGACTTTCTGATCCGCCGGCCGCTCCTCCAAGCCCTGGAAGGCGGCGCCGAAGATGAGCCCCCGGTCCTCCTCATCGACGAGATCGATCGGGCGGACGAGGAGTTCGAGGCGTACCTGCTCGAGATCCTGTCCGACTTCCAGGTCACCGTGCCCGAGATCGGCACGATCAAGGCCGAGACCCCACCGCGGGTCATCCTGACCTCGAACCGGACCCGCGAGGTCCACGACGCGCTCAAGCGCCGATGTCTGTACCACTGGATCGATTACCCGACCGCCCAGAAGGAATACGAGATCGTCCTGGCCAAGGTCCCCGAGGCGCCCGAGCGGCTCGCGCGGGAGGTCGTCGACTTCGTCCATCGGCTCCGGGATGCAGACCTGACCAAGGTGCCCGGCATCGCCGAGACGCTGGACTGGGCGGCGGCCCTCCTCTCGCTGGGTGCCCGCGAGCTCGCGCCCGAGCTCGTCGATGAGACCCTCGGTGTCGTCCTCAAGTACGAGGAGGACATCCGCCAGGTCCGTGGCGAAGGGACCCGGCGCTACCTCTCCGAGGCCGCCGCCGGCGGCTGACGCGGCGCGTCGAGCCAGCCAGGAGCGTCATGACCGACCCAGCTATCGTCCGCTCACCGTTCGGCCCCGAGGTCGATGGCCGGCGCCTGCTCAACGAGGCGGTCGGGTTCGGACGGTCGCTGCGCGCGGCGCGGCTCTCGATCGATCTCGGCGCCGCGGTGGACTTTGCCCGCGCCCTGACGCTCGTGGACATCGCAGACCGTGAGCAGGTCCGCGCCGCGGGTGCCGCCATCTTCGTCCGGCGCCGCGACGAGCGCGCGGTCTACGACGCGGCCTTCGACCGCTGGTGGCGCCGTCGCGGCGCGCGGCTCCCGAGCGACTTCTCGCCTTCGTCGCCGCCACGCGATGACGCGGCTGCGGACGAGGCGGACGTGCCCGGCGGGAGCCCACCCGAGCCCGGCCAGGAACGCGGCGAGATGGCGCCCGACGAGCACGGCATCCCGGTCCCCTCGGACGGAAGCGAGGGCGATGACGAGGCCCCGATCGAAGGCATCGTCATCTCGCCCGATGCCTATTCGCAGGGCGAGGTCCTGCGCCACCGCGAGTTCGACCGGATGACACCGGCCGAGTTGCGTGAAGCGGAGCGCCTGGTCGACCTCCTCGTTCCGAGGCTCGAGCGGCGCCGGACGCGCCGCTATGAGCTCCACTCGCACGGCCGGCGGCTCGCCCCGCGGGCGATGTTCCGGCGCAACCTGGGAAACGGCGGTCAGCTCCTCTCGTGGGTCTGGCGACGGCAGATCCGCGAGCCTCGCTCGCTCGTGGTCCTGTGCGACATCTCGGGCTCGATGGAGCGCCATTCACGACTGCTGCTGCGTTTCATCCAGGCGCTCTCGGCGGCGTCCGAGGTCCGCACGGAGTCGTTCGTCTTCGGCACGCGGCTGACGCGCGTCACTCGGCTGCTGCGCGACCGCGACCGGGACCGCGCCCTCGCGCGCGTCGCCGACGAGGTCAACGACTGGGCCGGTGGCACGCGGATCGGCGAGTCGTTCCGGACCTTCAACCAGAAGTGGGCACGCCGGTCATTGCGGACGTCGGGGGTGGTCGTCGTCGTCTCGGACGGCTGGGACCGCGGCGACCCCGCGCTCGTCGCGTCCGAGACCGCGCGTCTCCGGCGCAACTGCCATCGTCTCGTCTGGCTCAACCCACTGGCCGGCACGCCCGGCTACCAGCCGCTGGCCGGCGGGATGCGGGCCGCCTACCCGTACATCGACGACTTCCTGCCGGCCGGCACGGTCGCCTCGCTCGAGCGCCTGGGCGAGATCCTCGGGGGCGTCCGCGCTGGGGATACGCGGCGGGGGAGCGAGGCGGCCGCGCATGCGGCGCTTCCCTGGGCGATCGGTCCGATCGTCGCCACGCCGCCCTCGATCGTCGGCGGTGAGACCATCGACCCATCCGCTCCGAGGCCACTCCGATGAAGGAACTGCTCGAGACCTTGACCACCTGGCAGGCCGACGGCACCGGGGGCGCCGATGTCGGTCGCGCGGTCGTCGTCCGGACCTTCGGTTCCGCCCCACGACCGGAGGGCGCCGTCCTCCTCTACGCGACGGATGGCCGGATCGCGGGCTCGGTGAGCGGCGGCTGTGTCGAGGGCGCCGCAGCCGAGGAGATCGAGCACGCCCGGGCGACCGGCAACGCCCGGGTCATCCGCTACGGGATCAGCGACGAGCAGGCCTGGGACGTGGGCCTGGCCTGCGGCGGCACGATCGACGTCCTGGTCGAGCCGGTCGCGCCGGCGGTCGTGATCGAGGGGGCACGTGGGTCGGTCGGGGCCGTTGGGCACGG
>DAIOXD010000140.1:0-364 GCA_036758145.1 Candidatus Limnocylindrales bacterium | reverse complement strand
GATCCAGCTCAGCGAACGAGCCCATCATCTGGAGCATGGCTCGGCCGTGGTCACGCCACTCCCCGCCGATTCGCCACCCGGCGAGTTCGGGCCGCACCAGCCGGGCGAGGGAGCGCCACCGGCCGCCGAGCTGGTCGTCACGGAGGATGGCCGGTTGACCGGCACGCTCGGATCGCTGGATCTGGACGCCGCCCTGGTCGAGGCCGCGACGGACGCGCTCCGTCGCGGGCTGTCGCGGACCGTGGAGCTCGGCGATCGCTCGCTGTTCATCGAGGCCTTCCCGGTCCGTCCACGGCTCGTCGTCGTCGGCGGCGTCGAGGTCGCCCGCTCGCTCGTCCGCCTCGCGCACGAGCTCGGCTTCGAG
>DAIOXD010000139.1:0-5502 GCA_036758145.1 Candidatus Limnocylindrales bacterium | reverse complement strand
GGATCCTGATCATCACGCTCAAGCGACTGTTCGGCGCGCGGATCAGCCTCCAGGCCGAGCGCATGACCTATGTCGTCGGGTTCGTCTTCCTGTTCGTCTTCCTCATCTGGATCACCGGGTTCGACATCGTCCGCGGCCTGGGCGGCTGATCGTGGCCACGTCATGAGCTCCCCCGACGCCCTTCGGCCCCGCCGTCACCCGACGGTCAGCGTCGATGTCGAAGGCGTCCTCGTCGGTTCGGCGCACCCGGTGGTCGTCCAGTCGATGACGAATACCGATACCGCCGACGCCGACGCCACCGCGATCCAGGTCGCCCGCCTGGCCCACGCCGGCTCGCAACTCGTCCGCGTCACGGTCAACACCGACGAGGCCGCCGCCGCCGTCCCGGAGATGGTCCGCAAGGTCCGCGGCCTGGGCGTCGACGTGCCGATCATCGGCGATTTCCACTACAACGGGCACAAGCTGCTCGTCGACCACCCGGAGACCGCAGCCGCGCTGGCCAAATATCGGATCAATCCCGGCAACGTTGGTGCCAAGCGCCACGACGAGCATTTCGCGACGATCATCCGGATCGCCAACGACAACGGGAAGCCGGTCCGCATCGGGGTCAACTGGGGCTCACTCGACCAGGCGATCCTGACCGAGCTGATGGATGAGAACGCCAAGTCAGCTGAGCCGCGCGACGCGCGCGACGTCATGATCGAGGCGATGCTCGAGTCGGCGATGCGCTCGGCCGAGCTGGCCGAGTCCACCGGGATGCCGCACGACCGGATCATCCTGTCGGCCAAGGTCTCGGGCGTCCGCGACCTCGTCGACGTCTACCGGCTCCTCGCCGCGCGCAGCGACTACCCGCTCCACCTGGGCCTGACCGAGGCGGGGATGGGCGACAAGGGCGTCATCGCCTCGACAGCCGGCCTGGCCATCCTGCTCAACGAGGGCATCGGCGACACGATCCGGGTTTCGCTGACACCCGAGCCCGGCGCGCCGCGTGAGCGCGAGGTGGAGATCGCCCAGCAGGTCCTGCAGTCGATGGGCCTTCGCTCGTTCCTGCCGCAGGTGTCGGCCTGCCCGGGGTGCGGCCGGACGACCTCGACCTTCTTCCAGGAGATGGCTCAGCAGATCCAGGGCTATCTCAAGGAGCAGATGCCGATCTGGCGTGAGACCCACCCGGGCGCCGAAGACTTGCGCGTGGCGGTCATGGGCTGCGTGGTCAACGGCCCCGGCGAATCGAAACATGCCGACATCGGGATCAGCCTGCCGGGCACCTTCGAGGAGCCCGTCGCCCCGGTCTTCATCGACGGCCGCCTCGATCGGACGTTGCGTGGCGATGGGCTCGTCGACGAGTTCGTCGGGATCCTCGAGGCTTATGTCGCGCAGCGGTTCCCGACACCTGCCGTTTGAGCCGTCCACGCTCCCGGGTGTATACTTTTGGCCAACTGAACGGCCGCTCCGCGACGTGGGTGACCCCCACGTTTCTTTTTGAGCGGCGCCAAGAACTGCACAACGAACGGAGGCCATCGTGAGTCGAGACTTCGTCGGTGCCCTCCTACAGCTCAACGCCGAGAAGCAGATCTCGCGAGAGCAGCTGATCGGAGCCGTCGAGGACGGCATCCAGTCGGCGTATCGACGGGTCGCCGGTGATGAGGACATCCATGTGCGGATCGACGCCGAGACCGGCAAGATCCGCGTCTTCCGCGCGCGCCGCGTCGTGGGCGAGGTCGAGGACGAGTTCACCGAGATGACCATCGAGCAGGCGAAGGCCCACCAGCCCGCCGCCGAGATCGGCGACCTCGTCGAGACCGAGCAGCTCGACGGCGACGTCTTCGGGCGGATCGGCGCCCAGACGGCCAAGCAGATCGTCCTCCAGCGCATCCGCGAGGTCGAGCGCGACCAGGTCTTCGACCAGTTCGCGAGTCGCGAGGGCGAACTCATGAACGGCACGGTCAACCGGGTCGAACCGCGCGCGATCATCCTCGATGTCGGCAAGAACGTGGAGGCCATCCTCGCCACCACAGAGCAATCCGCGCTCGAGCACTACCGCATCGGCCAGAACGTCAAGGCGTTCGTGCTCGAGGTCCGGCGCTCGACCAAGGGCCCGCAGATCTTCGTCAGCCGCACGCACAAGGGCTTCCTCAAGCGTCTGTTCGAGCTCGAGGTCCCCGAGATCCACAGCGGTACGGTCGAGATCAAGGCGATCGCCCGGGAAGCCGGCAGCCGCTCGAAGGTGGCCGTCGCCTCGCGGCAGGATGGGCTCGACCCGGTCGGTGCGACCGTCGGACAGCGCGGGGCGCGTGTCCAGGCCGTCGTCGCGGAGCTGTCCGGGGAGAAGATCGACGTCATCCCGTGGAGCGACGACGCCAGCGTCTTCGTGGCCAACGCCCTCAGCCCGGCCCAGGTCATCTCCGTCGACATCGACGAGGAGCACCGCATCGCCAGCGTCACCGTCCCCGAGCGGATGCTCTCGCTCGCGATCGGCCGCGAAGGCCAGAACGCACGGCTCGCCGCGCGGCTGACCGGCTGGCGGATCGACATCCGGAGCGACGTCTCCGTCGCCGAAGCGGCGGCCAAGGCCGCGGCCGAGGTCGCCACGCCGCCCGCGACCGAGACGGTCGAGGGGTCGACCATCGCCGAGGCACCCGCGGCCGAGCCGGCGACCAAGCCGAAGCGATCGACCAGGAAGGCCGCCGATACGGGGCCGGCTGAAGCGGTCGCCGATACGACAGAAGTCGCCACGGGTACGAGCGAGGTGGCCGAGACGGCCGACGCGACCCCGCCCGCGAAGCCGAAGCGCGTGACCAGGAAGGCCGTGGCCGAAGCTGCCTCGGCATCGAGCGCCGACGGGATGGCCGAGTCCAAGGCTGCCCCGGTCGCCAAGCCGAAGGTCGCCAAGAAAGCCTCGAAGAAGGCCGCCGACGCCGTGCCATCCGGGGAGGTGGCGTCGTAAGCGGGGCGGCGGGCGCCGTCGCGCCGCGGCGCGTCCCGGATCGGACCTGCGTCGCGTGCCGGACGGTCCGTCCGAAGCGCGATCTCATGCGTATCGTCCGCACCGCGCAGGGGGATGTGTTCGCCGATGCCTCCGGTCGAGCGGCCGGACGTGGAGCGTATGTCTGCGGGACCGCCGAGTGTCTCGACAAAGCCATCAACAAGGGCGCCCTGGCACGGGCGCTCAAGACCCCGCTCCCGACCGACCTGCGAGATGCACTCGGCGAGAGCCTCACCGACCTGAACATGACCATCGAAGGAGGAGCCCGTGGCCAGGAGTAGGAGCGGCACGCGCGGTCGCCGCGGGCCTCGCAAGCCGCCGCGTCGCGACGGCGCATTCGCCGGGACCGGCGTCCAGACGCTCGACCCGCGCGAGCGTGGCGCGATCGAGCTGCCCGGCACGATCACCGTCAAGGAGCTCGCGGAGCTGCTCGGGGTCAACCCGGCGGACATCATCCGCGAGCTGATCAAGAGCGGCATCTTCGCGACCATCAACCAGCTGGTCGATCGCGATACGGCATCGCTCGTCGCTGGTGAGCTCGGGTACGAGGTCGCGGAGGCCGAGGCGTCCCACAACGGCACCTCGGACGAGACCGACGGCCAGGTCGACGAGGCGACCAAGGAAGTCCTGTACGAGGAGGACGACCCCGCGCTCCTCGAGCCGCGCGCCCCGATCGTCACGGTCATGGGCCATGTCGACCACGGCAAGACCAGCCTGCTCGACGCGATCCGGACGACCGAGGTGGCGGCCGGCGAGCGTGGTGGGATCACCCAGCACATCGGGGCCAGCGAGGTCGTCAAGGACGGCAAGCGCGTGGTCTTCCTCGATACTCCGGGTCACGAGGCGTTCACGGCGATGCGCGCCCGCGGCGCAAAGGTCACCGACATCGCGGTCGTCGTGGTGGCGGCCGATGACGGGGTCATGCCCCAGACGCTCGAGGCCATCAGTCACGCCAAGGCGGCCAAGGTCCCGATCATCATCGCCCTCAACAAGATCGACAAGCCCGACGCCAACGCGGAGCGGGTCAAGACCGAGCTCACCGAAGCCGGGATCGTCGTCGAGGAGTACGGCGGTGAGGTACCGCTCGTGCCGGTCTCGGCCAAGACCCGCGTCGGCCTCGACGAGCTGATCGAGATGATCCTGCTCGTGGCCGACCTCCAGGAGCTCAAGGCCAACCCGAAGCGCGACGCCATCGGCACGATCGTGGAAGCGAAGCTCGACAAGGGCCGCGGTCCGGTCGCGACCGCCCTGGTCCAGACCGGGACGCTCAAGGTCGGCGACATCATCGTCGTCGGCGAGACGTTCGGGCGCGTCCGCGCCCTCGAGAACGAGACGGGCAAGCGGGTCACCAGGGCCGGTCCTTCGAGCCCCGTCGTCATCCTCGGGCTCGCGGACGTCCCCGAGGCCGGCGACATCCTGCGCGTCGTGAAGGACGAGAAGGAAGCCCGGACGATGGTCGAGTCGCGCAAGGCTACGGCCGCCGCCAAGGGCGGGGACGGGAGTGGCCGAGCCACCCTCGAGGACCTCTACAGCCAGATCCAGGCGGGTCAGGCCAAGGAGCTCCGGATCATCCTCAAGTCCGATGTCTCCGGCTCGCTCGGGGCGATCACCCATGCGCTCGAGCAGCTCGACCAGGACGAGATCCGGCTCAACGTCCTGCTCGAGGGCGCGGGCGACATCACCGACAACGACGTCATGCTGGCCGCCGCCTCGAACGCGATCGTCGTCGGCTTCAACACCAAGATCACCGAGACCGCCCGTCGGGCAGCCGAGGTCGAAGGGGTCGACGTCCGGCTCTACGACATCATCTACAAGCTGACCGACGACGTGGAGGCCGCGCTCAAGGGCCTGCTCGAACCCGAGATCGTCGAGGTCGTGGAGGGCCGGGCGGAAGTCCGCCAGGTCATCCGCGTCGGCAAGAACACGGTCATCGCGGGCTCGTTCGTGACCGAGGGCCGGATCGTCCGCGGCGGCAATGCCCGCGTCTGGCGGAGCTCCAAGGTGATCGCCACCGACCGGATCGAATCACTCCGGCGTTTCCGCGACGACGTCCGCGAAGTCCAGGCCAACTACGAATGCGGTATCGGCCTGGCGAACTTCCACGACATCGTCGAAGGCGACGTCATCGAGTGCTTCACCTCGCAGACCGTCAGCCGAGCTTCAGCGAACTGAGCTCCACGTGAGCCAGAGAACAGATCGGGTCGATGAGCTCCTGAGGCAGGAGATCGGGGCTGTGGTCGCGCGGGACGTGGCGGATCCGCGGGTCGGGTTCGCGACGATCACGTCGGTCGAGACGACGTCCGACCTGCGGCATGCCAAGGTCTGGGTCAGCGTCATCGGCCAGCGGGCGGAGCGCGAGGCGGCCGCGGCCGCGCTCCAGCACGCCATGCCATTCATCCGTCACGAGCTCGGCAAGACGCTCCGGCTCAAGCGCATCCCCGATCTCCACGTCCATCTCGACGACACCGCCGAGCGGGGCACGCGGATCCTCCGTCTCCTCGCCGATATCGAGACCGGGG
>DAIOXD010000138.1:0-5564 GCA_036758145.1 Candidatus Limnocylindrales bacterium | reverse complement strand
AGCTGGCTTCGGGCCGGACGATCGGTCATGAGGCGCTCACCCGGTTCCACGACGGAACTCCCCCGGACCGTCGTTTCGCGGATGCGAGCGCGATCGGGTTGGGCCTCGAGCTGGAGTCGGCGTGCCTGACCGCCGCCATGGAGGCATCGCCACACCTACCGGGGACCGGCTGGCTGAGCCTCAATGTCTCGCCCGACCTCCTGCTCGAGCGCCACCGGCTGAGGTCGTGCCTCCGCGATGCCCTCCGCCCGACGGTCCTCGAAGTCACCGAACACGTCGCGATCGAGGATTACACGGCGTTTCGGGCCGCGGTCGCCACCCTCGGGCCCGGCGTCCGGGTGGCGGTGGATGACGCCGGCGCCGGATTCGCGAGCTTCCGCCACATCATCGAGCTCCGTCCCGACTTCGTGAAACTCGACATCGGTCTGGTCCGCGAGATCGACCGCGACGCGGTTCGCCAGGCGCTGGTGGCGGGCATCGTCTACTTCGCGCGCAAGAGCGGTTGCCGCCTCATCGCCGAGGGTATCGAGACCGTCGATGAGCGCGACCAGCTCGGGTTGCTCGGCGTGGAGCTCGGCCAGGGCTACCTCCTCGGACGACCGGCACCCGTGGACCGCCGAGCGACCGCCAAGACGGCGGCGCTCGCCTCAGGCGGTCTTGGAGCGCGCGCCAAAACAGCCGACCCGAGCATGCGAGTGCCGCGCTGATGGACGATCCGGCGATCTTCGCTGTCCAGGTCCTGTTCGGAGCGCTCTTCGTGTGGGCGCTCTGGGTCGCGGTCCGAAATCGCGACGTCCTGGCCCGGGACGTGGCCCTCGTGCTCGCGCCCATCGCGCTGATCCTGGGCGCGGGGCCCTTGAAGGCTGCCCTTGGCGGCCTCCCGGCGTGGTTCGGCCTGGCCACCACGGTCCTCCTCCTGGCCCAACCGCTCTTCAGCCTCAAGCTCGTCTCCGACATCCGGGGTCTGCCGTCTTGGCTCCTGCCACTCGCGACCGGCGTCGTCGCGGTCTGCGCGGCAGCGATCATCCTCATCAGCAGCATCCCCGCGACCCTCGTCGGGATCGGAGCCTTCGTGGTCACCGAGTTGATCGCGGCCGGTTACCTCGCAAAGGAGGCTCGGCATCGCAGCGGGGCGGCTTGCGTGCGCCTGGCCCTGGCTGCGCTAGCGACCGCCGCGCTCGCGATCGCGCTGCTGACGGCCGGGGTCGCCGCGGCCGGGCCCGACGCCGCCGCCGCGTCCACGATCGTCGTCCGACTCGTGGCGCTCCTCGCCGCGTTCGGATACTGGATCGCCTTCCTGCCGCCCCGCCCGCTGCGGCTGTTCTGGCAGGGCACCGCGGCCTTCGCCTACAGCGAGCGGCTCCTCGCGGCTTCACCGACGGCGCGATCGAGCGAACTCTGGGCGGACCTGGCGACGACCGCCCGGCAGCTGACCGGTGCGATGACCGTCGTCGTCCTCGACGATGGCGGCGAGCTGCGGGTCGCCGCGAGCTCCACTGACGCGATCGACGTCGGCCGGGTCTACGCCGGTGCCTCTGCCAGCGGGCTCGCGGACACTGTTCCCGATCCCGTCATGGCGGATCTCCTGACCCTGACCGGCTCTCGGTCCGGCAAGGTCGTGCCAATGGCTCCGGAAGGGACCCGGATCGGTGCCATCGTGCTCCTCCGCCCGCGGCCGAGTCTCTTCGACAGCGACGACGTCGCGCTCGTCCGGGCGCTCGGCGTCCGATCCGCGCAACTGGTCCTCCGCCGCGAGGTCCTCGCGGCGCAAGAGGACCTGGCCGCCCGACTCGAGGAGACGGTCAGCGCACTGGAGGCCGCCAGCGCGGCCAAGAGCGACTTCCTGGCCAGCATGAGCCACGAGCTCCGTACGCCGCTCAACGCCATCATCGGCTTCAGTTCGCTAATGTCGGCGCAGCCTGAGGGCGACGGCAACCTGCGCGTGCCGCGCGAATGGGTCGAACACATCCGCAGCGGCGGCGACCACCTCCTCGCCCTGATCAACGATGTCCTCGACCTCGCCAAGGTCGAATCGGGACGCCTAGAGCTCGCCAAGGCATCGGTCGATATCGGAAGCGCCGTTGCCGCGTCGATCGGCGGTCTTCGTCCGTTGGCGGACCGCAAGAACCAACGGCTCGAGTCGTCGGTGGCGCCATCGATCGTGATCGAAGCCGACCCCGGCCGCCTTCGCCAGATCCTCTACAACCTGTTGTCCAACGCTATCAAGTACACGCCCGACCACGGCACCATCTCGGTCGTGGTCACTCGCACCGGCGGGGAAGTCCGGATCGCGGTCAGCGACACCGGCGTCGGGATCGCGTCAGCCGACCATGACCGGGTCTTCGAGGAGTTCCGCCAGGTCGGCGACCCGACGCAACATCAATCGGGAACCGGTCTCGGACTCGCACTGACACGACGGCTGGTCGAGGCGCACGGCGGACGCATCGAGCTCGACTCCGAGCTCGGCCGCGGATCCACCTTCGTCGTGGGGCTTCCGGATCGCCTCCCGGAACTCGCTTCGGTCGACCTCGAGCTGAAGCCGAGCAACGGCGTCGGCGTGCGGGGCGGGCGAAGCGTCCTCATCATCGAGGACGAGCCGAGCTCGGCGCGGCTCGTCCAGACCTACCTCGTCGACGCCGGCTACGAGGTACAGCTGGCACCCGACGGGGAGACCGGTCTCGCCCTTGCCATGGCTCACCCGCCGGCAGCGATCGTCCTGGACGTCCTCCTCCCCGGGATGGACGGCTGGGAGGTCCTTCGGCGCTTGAAGTCGGATCAAACGCTCCGCGATATCCCGGTGATCATCGCGACGGTGGTCGACGAGCGAGGCGTGGGTCTTGCGCTGGGTGCGGTCGACTATCTGGTCAAGCCGATCGATCCCGCGGCGCTCCTCCAGCGGATCCGCCGGCATACGTCGATGCTCGACAGCGGGTCCCAGACGAGGAGTGTGCTCGCGATCGATGACGACCACGTTGCGCTCAACGTCATCGAGCGTACACTCGCGCCGCTGGGCATCGACGTCCGGTGCGCCTCGTCGGGCTCGGAAGGGATCCGGATGGCGCAGGATGCGGTGCCCGATCTCCTGATCTGCGACCTGATGATGCCCGACGTCGACGGCTTCGAGGTGGTCGGCCGGCTCCAGGAGTCCGAGGAGACCTCGTCGATCCCCATCCTCATCCTGACCGCGCACGACCTGACGCTTGCGGAGAAAGCGCGGCTCAATGGCCGGATCCTCGGTGTCGCCTCGAAAGCGCAGACAGGCGTCGGGGGTCTCGGGGAGTGGCTGACCCGAGTCCTGCCGACCTGACCCGAACGCGACACTCGCTACCATCGCCGGATGACGCGGCTCAGGTGGCTCGGGCATTCGACCGTCGTCCTCGAGACCGCCGGCCTGCGGCTGCTGACCGACCCGGTCCTGCGGTCGAGCATCGGTCCGATCCGGCGACGGCCGGAGCTCATCGACCATGACCTCGAAGCCGTCGATGCGGTCCTGATCTCGCATCTCCACCAGGACCACCTCGACCTGCCGTCGATGCGTCTGCTTCGGCCGGAGGTCCGAGTGATCGTCCCGGCGGGAGCGGGCGCGTTCCTGCGCTCGAACGGCTTCGGGGCGGTTACCGAGCTCGACGTGGACGAGTCGACGACGCTGGGCGGTGCGACGATCAGGGCCGTCCCCGCCCGTCACCACGGGCGGCGCCTCCCGTTCGGCCCGTCGGCACCGGCGCTGGGATTCGTGATCGGGGGCGAGCACACCATCTACTTCGCGGGTGACACGGACATCTTCCCGGCGATGGCTGATCTGGCGCCAGGTCTGGACCTTGCTTTCGTGCCGGTCGGCGGCTGGGGACCCACGTTGGGCGGCGGGCACATGGACCCCGTCCGTGCCGCCGAGGCGCTCACCTTGCTCCGGCCCGGGACGGCTGTCGCCATCCACTGGGGGACCCTCTGGCCCGTCGGGATGAGCCGCGTCCGGCGTCATCGGTTCGAGGAGCCCGCGCGGCGCTTCATCGCGGAGGCCAGTCGGGTCGCGCCTGACGTCTCGGTCCCGCTGCTCGATCCGGGCGATCGACTCGAGCTCCCGCCGAAGGGCGAGATCGCTTAGCGGGCCACGACGCGGTACTTGTGACCGAGTCCGCAGGAACGACCGGGTGGTGGGTCGCATGGGGCACGGTCTGTAGCGTTCCGTACCAGACCTCACGCACATCGAGGCCGCCCTTGTTCCCGTCATCGGTTCGAAATCGCTTGTTCCTGGTCATCGCCGGGATGGCCCTGCTCTCGAGCATCTTGCGCCGGGCGTGACCGACAGGATCAGCGTGTCGATCGGGGTCGCCTGCGCGCCCGATCAGGCCCAGGATCGGCTCACCTTGCTGCGGCTCGCGGACGAAGCGCTCTACCGCGCCAAGCAGGGCGGGCGGAACCAAGTCGCGTACGCCGGTCAAGCGCCGCCCGAACGCCCGGCGGATGCGCCGAAGCCCACGGCCGGACGGTCGAGAAGCGCGGTACCCGCCTGATTCGCCGCTGACCCTGCCACTCTGTCGGGACGGCGTTCACGGGATGCGGGATGATTGGCTGGTGAATGAGCTCGATGTCGACCCGACGGTCCCGCCCAGCGGCCCAGGCTGCGTCGAATGTCTCGCATCGGATGGTTGGTGGTTCCACCTGCGTCGCTGCGCGCACTGCGGCCACGTCGGCTGTTGCGACTCCTCGCCGTCACAGCACGCGAGTCGGCACGCCTCCGACACCCGGCACCCGGTGGTGCAGAGCTATGAACCTGGTGAGGACTGGTTCTGGGACTACGTGAAGGAAGACGTCGTCGATGGTCCGCCGCTGGCGCCCCCGGGCGAGCACCCGATCGACCAGCCCGTTCCCGGACCAGACGGTCGGGTGCCACCGGACTGGCAGCAACGTCTGAACTGACCGGGCCGTCCTAGCGGCGGACCACGCTCCATGGTCGACCGGGCGGACGCTCGGCGCCTAGCCTCGGCTCGAGCAATGCGCGGTCCCAGCGCCCGAGGTCCGCGCCCGCCTCGTACGTGGACTGGAAGAAAGCGAGGACGGCGGCATCGGGGTTAGCCGCTTCCCGCAGCGCGTCGTATGGCAGCAGGAATTCGCCGAGCCGCCCGTCGTAGTACGCCTCCGCTGGCCGGATGGCCGCTTCGTGGAATCCGGCTGGCTCGGGATAGGCGTACGAGTAAAAGGCAGGACCGGGCGGCTCGCTCAAGGGCCACCATCCGACGCTGAGCTCCTCGCGCGAGTAGGCCTCCTCCATCACCCATGTCGGACAGTTGGGCACGCCGCCCGGGTGGAGCGGCGCCGCTCGGCCCGAGTAGCGCGTCACGGCCAGGTCGAACCCGCCCCAGAAGAAGTGCACGGGACTGGCCTTGCCGACGAAGCCCGATCGGAACGACTTCATCACGCGATCGGCCTGCAGCAAGCCTCGCCAGAAGGCGTGGGCATGTCCCGGGTCGTAGGACGCGTGCCGCTCGTCGGACTCGAACGGGATCGCGACGGCGACTTCGACCGGCTTCGACCAGATCCGGACGTCGATCCCGAGACTTCGCAGC
>DAIOXD010000137.1:0-5599 GCA_036758145.1 Candidatus Limnocylindrales bacterium | reverse complement strand
ACCGGCGATCTCCAGCGTGACAGGCTGGCATGTTGGGCCGCTACACCACGGGTCCAGTTGCGGCGAGGGCGGAGCATAGCAGAGGCCAACGGGGTTGTCGCCAGTCGCAATGGGGTCGATCTGGCCGAAATGGACCCTGCCGTTGGAACACCCGATGTGCCAACCGACGATCGAGACCACGATCCAGCTCGGCGGGCCGGTCGCCGTTCGCCGTTTGGTTCCGATTTAGCGCCATCCAGCGGTCAAGGGCGCCGACTAGCGGCCTTCCGGCGTCTCCGTTCGCTGGTTGGAACACCTGGCGGCCCGAACGAGGCTATGGGCTCGTGGACCCTATACTCGGCGCGCATGCCACGCATCGACCTCCGCAGCGACACCGTGACCAAGCCGTCGCCGACGATGCTCCGCGCGATGACCGACGCCGAGGTGGGCGACGACGTCCTCGGTGACGATCCCACCGTCAACGCCCTCGAGGAACGTGCCGCCGAGCTGCTCGGCAAGGAGGCGGGCCTCTTCGTCGCGTCGGGCACGATGGGCAACCTGGTGGCCCAGATGGCACATCTCGCCCGCGGCCAGGAGACCATCGCCGGACGCGAGCACCACCTGGTCATCGATGAGGCCGCCGGTCACGCGGTCGTCGTCGGGACGAGCATCCGCTCGCTCGCGGACCAGCCCGACGGGACGATGGATCTCGCCGAGATCGAGGCCGCCTTCCGCGATCCAAAAGACCCGCACGAGCCGCTGAGCGGCCTCATCACCCTCGAGAACACCCACGCCCATTCGATGGGCCAACCGCTCACGCCCGAATACACCCGTGCGGTCGCCGAGATCGCCCGCGCGCACCACGTCCCCCTCCACATCGATGGCGCGCGGTTCTGGAACGCGGTGGTCGCCCTGGGCGTCCGCCCGACCGATCTCGCCGACCCCGCCGATACGGTCACGTTCTGCCTCTCGAAGGGGCTCGCCTGCCCCGTCGGGTCGGTGGTGGTCGGTCGTCGCGACGTCATCTGGCGCGCGCGGCGTGCTCGCAAGATGGTCGGTGGCGGGATGCGCCAGGCGGGGTTCCTGGCGGCCGCCGGGCTCGTCGCGCTCACGGACGGCCCCGATGGGATGATCGATCGGCTCGCCGAGGACCACGCCAACGCCCGACGGCTGGCCGAGGCGCTGGCCGGGATGGATGGCGTCGTTTCGGCCGGCGGGACGACCCAGCCAGGAGTGGGTCCGCTGGACCCTGCGCGTGTGCGCACGAACTTCGTGGTCTTCAAGGTCGAGCGCGATCGGGCCGCCTTCCTCGCTGCGCTCCGAGCGCGCAATGTCGAGATGGTGGAATATCCGCACGGGCAGGTGCGCGCCGTGACCCACTACGGGGTGACCTCCGCCGATATCGACGCAGCGATCGACGCGACCCGGGCAGCGCTCGCCGAAACGAGCCTGCTGGCCGTCCCTGCCACCGCCTGACCCGCCCTCGAAGGGCACCCGACACGCCCATCCGACCAAACGCCCATCCGACGACACGACCCGCGCCACCCGCCGGCGCCCTGGAGGTTCCTGCACCTTGACCGACCCACGCCCCGTCGCGCCGCTCCCCCGTCCGGCGCCCGCCGCGGATCCTGGCCCGCTCGACGACCGGCTGTACGACCTGGTCGAAGCGCGGTTCGATCGGCTCGTCCGCGACAACCCGGTCCTCGGCACGGCCCTCGGGTTGCACCGTGACGACGACCTGTTGGGGGATGGCAGCCGCGAGGCGCTCCTGTCCGAACTTGCCGCGGACCGCGAGCACCTCGGCCAGGTCGAGGCACTGGACCCCGCGCAGCTCTCAGCCGAGGCGCGCTTCGAGCGCGATCTCGAGCAGCACAACGTCCGCCGGTCGATCTTCGATGCCGACGTCCTGCGCATCTGGGAGCGTCGTTCGTTCGCCCTCGATCACATCGGCGACAGCCTCTTCCTGCTCTTCGCCCGCGATCACGCGCCACTCTCCGAGCGACTCGAGGCGATCTCGGGGCGCCTGGAGGCCATCGCGACCTATCTCGAAGAGGCCAAGACCCGGGCGACCGTCCCGCAGGTCCGGCTGTGGCAACAGCTCGAGATGGAGACGGGCGATGACCTGCCGGGTTTCTTCGATGAGCTCGTCGCCGCGGGGACGGGTGTGCTCGAAGGGACGGATCAGCGGCGGCTCGAGCGGGCGGCCGAGTCGGCCAAGATCGCCGTCGAGCTCTACACCACTTGGCTCGAGCGGACCCTTCCCGGCGGGATCGACGAGTGGGCCGTGGGGCGCGAGCGGCACGACGCGATGGTCGCGCTGCGCGGCTTCAACGGTCTCACGGCCGATGACATCCTCGAACTCGGCTGGCAGGGCCTCCATGAGGAGCACGCGGCGCGCGCCGCCGTCGCGAACGAGATGGATCCGGGGAGCGACGAGGAGACCGTCATCGCCGGGGTCAAGGCCGACCAGCCGGCCACCTTCGAGGACGCGCTCGAGGCGTACCGCGACGCGATGCTCCGGGCGCGTGGCCACATCATCGAGCGCGAACTGATGACCGTTCCCGATGACGAGCGGATCGACGTCATCGCGACCCCCGAATACATGCGCAACGTCGTCCCGTTCGCCGCCTACTTCGACCCGGGCGCCTTCGATCACGATCCGAAGGGGATCTACATCGTGACCCCGTCGGTCGGGGGCGATCCGAACGCGATGCGCGAACACAACTTCGCGTCGATCAGCAACACGAGTGTCCATGAGGCGTATCCGGGTCACCACCTCCAGCTCGATACGGCGCGCCGGAACCCCTCGCTCACCCGGCTGCTCGCCGACGCTCCCGAGTTCGTCGAGGGCTGGGGGATGTACTCCGAGCTCCTGATGCGCGAGCACGGCTTCGACGACGACCCGCGTTTCCGGCTGATCGTCCACACCGATGCCATCTGGCGGGCCTGCCGGATCATCCTCGACATCCGGATGCATCGCGGCGAGGTGACCGTCGAGGAGGCGACCGACTTCCTCGTCGAGCACACGCGCTTCGAACGACCGAACGCCCGAGCCGAGGTCCAGTGGTACACGTACCGCCCGACCTATCCGCTGTCGTACCTGCTCGGGCGGACGCTCCTGCTCGAGCTTCGCGCCGACGAGCAGGCACGGCTGGGCGACAGGTTCAGCCTGAAGGCCTTCCATGACACGCTCCTGCGCAACGGCTCGCTCCCGATCTCGTTCCACCGCCGCCTGCTGACGCCCGGAGCCTGACGCGCCCGTGCAGGTCATCCCCGCGATCGACCTCGAGGCGGGCCGGTCGCGCATCGTCTACTGGCCAGGTGCGGGGGCTGGCGTCGGCGCGCCGACCGACCGACCCGACCGGATCGCCGAGCGGTTCGTGGCGATGGGAGCGGAACTTGTCCATCTCGTCGACTTCGATGGCGCCCGGGCAGGCGCGCCGGTCAATCTCGAGGCCGTGGGTTCGATCGCGGCGAGGATCGCGGTCCCGCTCCAGCTCGCCGGCGGCGTCGAGACCGACGACGCCATCCGGCTCGCCTTCGCGGCCGGCGCGACACGCGTGGTCCTGACGACGGCCATCGCCGACCGCCCGGACGACCTGCGGGCCTGCCTCGCGATCGCGGGCGACTGGCTGGCCGTCGGGCTCGATCCCCGCCCGGAGCGGCTGGCGGCCTTCCCGTGGCGCCGGACCGTGCCGCCGACCGTGGACGCCCTCGTTGGCGAGCTGGTGGGGGCCGGCGTGGCGCGCTTCGTCCTGAGTCACGGCGGGGCCGAGCCGGACTTGGCGCACACCCGGGAGCTCGTTCGGTCGTACGATGCCGAGATCCTGGTGGCCGGTGGGGTTCGCGACCTCGATGGGCTCCGCCGCCTCCGCGACACCGGCGTGGCCGGCGTCATCCTCGGTGAGGTCCTCCTCTCCGGGGCGATCGACTATCCCGCAGCCCTGGAGGCCGCCGCATGACCAAACGCCGCCGCGGATCGCAACGGACCGGGCAACCCGACGGCTACCGCCGCGCGACCACGACGCCCGTGGGCGGGCCGACCGTCGCGAACCGTCTGCCCGGCCTGCCCGTGTTGACGCTCGGAGCCGTCATCGTCGTGCTCATCGTCGCCGGGGCGCTGTTGGTGCTGCGACCGGGTGCTGCGGGTAGCACGGGCGGCGCCGCCGCCAGCGCCGGAGCCTGCCCCACGAGCCAGCCCGCGGCCTTGCCGGGCGGCGAGACCCGCACGGTGACCATCACCACCCCGAATGGCGCGATGACCATCAAGCTCGTCGCCGACCTTTCGCCCATCGCCGTGGGCAACTTCGCGGCCCTCGCGTCCTGCGGCTTCTACGACGGGACGCCGTTCCACCGGACAGCCGCCCTCCAGGACGGGACCCCGTTCGTGATCCAGGGCGGCGACCCGACCGGGACCGGGACGGGCGGGCCCGGCTACAGCATCACGGACGAGCCGGTCACGACGCCCTACAAGCGCGGGACGGTCGCGATGGCGCGCTCGAGTGCCCCGAACAGCGTCGGCTCGCAGTTCTTCATCGTGCTCGATGACAAGGACGGTGCCGTCCTCGGCGCTTCGGGAGCCAACAACTACCAGATCATCGGGAGCGTCACCTCGGGGATGGAGACCGCGGACGCGATCTTCGCGGCGTCCGCCGGCGTCGAGCTTCCGACCACGCCGATCCGGATCACGACCGCGACGGTCGCCACCCCCTGACAAGCCAGACCACGACAGAGGAGCCCGAACCCATGACCCGAGCCACCATCGCCACCGACCTCGGCGACATCGACATCGAGCTGTTCGACCAGAGCGCGCCCAAGGCGAGCGCCAACTTCCTCAAGCTTGCCGGCGACGGCTTTTACGACGATGTGATCTTCCACCGGATCATCCCGGGCTTCGTCGCCCAGGCCGGGGATGGCCAGTACGGCAAGAAGGGATCGCTCGAGCGTGGCCGTGTGGGGACCGGTGGACCGGGCTACAAGTTTGAGGACGAACCGGTCCAGGGCGACTACGTGCGTGGGGCGCTGGCGATGGCCAATGCCGGCCCGAACACGAACGGCAGCCAGTTCTTCATCTGCCACCAGGATCTGACCGGGAAGCTGCCCAAGAACTACACGCTGTTCGGTCAGGTGACGAAGGGGATGGACGTCGTCGACCGGATCGTGGGCGCTCCGCGAGACGGGCGCGACCTCCCGGACGAGCCCGTGGCCATCACCTCGGTCACGGTGCTTCCGGATGAAGGTTAAGGAATTTATATCCGCGGGTGTGTCAAAACCCTTGGAAAAGAGGCCCCGGCAAGGTAGGATATGTGCGCTGCTCAGTCAGCGCTGCCCCAGCGACAAGGTCATGGGTAGGTAGGGTCAGGGTAGTCGGTGCAGCCGACGTGATAGATGCCCTTGACGCGCGGCAGAAGTGTCCGCCTCGGCGAACACCTTCACCGGGACAGCTTCGAAGCGGCTCCTTCGGGAGCCGCTTCGGCGTTTCCGGCGGCATCGTGGGCTAACTCAGTGCGTGTCGCGCTCGCCGCGGTATCCTGTCGCTTCGCGCGCCTGTAGCTCAGTGGATAGAGCGTTGGGTTCCGGACCCAAAGGTCGCAGGTTCGAGTCCTGTCGGGCGCGCCAT
>DAIOXD010000136.1:0-5630 GCA_036758145.1 Candidatus Limnocylindrales bacterium | reverse complement strand
ATCGAGATCGGGCGGCGGGCCGGCGCGCCCGCCCACATCACCCACTTCTATCATCGCGAGACCCATCCGGGCGGCCCCGAGCCCCTGCTCGCGCTGGTCGACGACGCGCGCGCCGAAGGGCTCGACGTCACCTTCGATACCTACCCGTCCGAATGGGCGTCCACGCGCCTCCTCATCCAGCTCCCGGGTTGGATCCAGGCCGGCGGCCCGGGTCCGCTCAAGACGCGCCTCGCCGACCGAGCCGCGCGCGACCGCGTCCGGAAGGAGTTCACGGAGCGCGGCGCCTCGTATGCCAGCAAGGCCGGCTGGGCGGACGTTCGGATGGGAGCCTTCCGCCGTCCGGAGAACCTGCGCTGGGAGAGCCGGACCGTGGCCGACGTCATGCACGAGACCGGCAGCGACGCGCTCGATGTCATCTGCGACCTGCTCCTGGCGGAGGACCTGGGCGTCAGCCAGGTCACGAGCGGACCCGCCGCGGCCACGCTCCCGCTCTTCGTCGCGCACCCGGTCGGGATGGTCGGTACGGACAGCACGTTCCTCGGCGAGACGCCGAGCCCCAGGACCTACGGAAGCTTCCCGCGCATCCTCGGCCAGTTCGTGCGTGACGAGGCGCTCCTCTCGCTCGAGGAGGCGATCCGCAAGATGACCTCGGCGCCGGCGGCGCGGCTCGGGCTGCGCGATCGCGGCGTCATCCGCGATGGCGCCGTCGCTGACCTGGTCGTCTTCGACCCGGCGACCGTCCGTTCGACGGCGACCTACGAGGAGCCGCGCTCGTATCCGATCGGCATCGAGCAGGTCATCGTGGCGGGAACCCTGGTCGTGGCGGACGGGGTCCATACCGGCGCGACGCCGGGTCGTGGCCTGCGCCACGGGCTCGACTGAGGATCAGGCCGGAGAGGGCGATCCCTTGGCATCGGGGAGGGGACCGGTCTCATCGAGCTCGAGGTCGCCGTCCCGCCGAGCGTTGCGGTGGAGCTCCGCATACATGCGGTTCTGGGCGAGCAGCACTGCGTCGCTCAGGTTCGAGTCCGGGGCGGGGCTGGCCCAACCGATCGCCAGGCGGAGCGCGATGGCACCCGATTCGAGCCAGAGATCGCAGGCCTGGCGTACGCGCTCGACGTAGTTGACGGCCTCGACCTCACCCGTCTCGGGCAGGAGGATCCCGAACCGCGCCGGGCCCAGGCGCGCGAGGTGGTCGGCGCCGCGGGCATTTCGGCTGAGGGTGTCGGCAATGGCCGGGAGGACGCGATCGCCGGCCAGGTTCCCGAGCCCCGCGACCAGCCGCTCGAACCCGTCGAGCTCGAGGATGACGACGGTGGCCGGCCGGCCATAGCGGTGGTTGCGGGCATCCTCGTCGGCCACGATCCGGTTCCACTCCCACGGCAGGAGCAGGCCCGTCAGGGGGTCGCTCCGGCTCGGCATGGACTGGCCGTTAGCGGCCGGGACAGGGGGCGGCGGATCGCCGAGCGCGGCCGCGGCGCGGAGCTGGTTCGCGACCCGCTGCGGCCCGGCGGCTCGCTGTCGGCGGCGCTGTCGCATCGACCGGAAGATGGCCACGGTGATGAGGACGACGTTGGCCGCCACGAGGACGATGATGAGGTTGATGATGTTCTGATTCATCTCGATGGATCCAGGTCGGATGACGGATGAAAGGGCGCCCTGGACCGCGGACTATACGGGTCGGATCGGCCATCTGACCCTGTTTCCTGGTGCCCTTGGGACCACTTCCCGGTGCCGGCTGGCACCGACTCGTGGGGTCCGGCGTGGTCCGGTCGGGAACGGTGCGAACGGCCGATTCTCCGATTCATGGACCGGAGTCTCGATCTCGCCGGGTTCCGGGGCCATGACCCGATGGTCACGGGGGCCCTCCGGCACCGTCCCTCGGGGCCGGGCCCCGGTGATAGAGTCAGTCGCCATGGAGGATGGCCCGTGCCTGACCTGACGACGCGGACCGAGCCGGCCCGCGCGCTCGTCATCGAGCCCGGCACCATCACCCCAGGGCGCGCGCGGGGCTCGGCGCCCCTCCGACGCGAGGGGCCCGACAAGCTGACCGGCGCGGCCAGGTACACCGACGACCTGGTCTTCCCGGGCGCCTGGTTCGGGGCGACGATCCGCTCGACCGACGCCCACGCGCGCTTCGCCGGTCTCGACCTCGACGACGGCTTCGACTGGTCGACGGTGATCGTCGTCACCGCCGCCGACATCCCCGGCGAGAACGTCGTCAGCCTGATCAAGGCCGACCAGCCGATCCTCGTCACGATCGGCGGCGAGATCCAGCATCACGCCGAGCCGCTGGCGCTCCTCGCCGCCCCGGACCGGGCCACGCTCCGTGCCGCTCGCGCGGCCGTTCGTGTCCGGACCGAGTCGCTCCCTGCGGTCTTCGACCCGCTCGCCTCCGACCATGTCTTCGCCGCCTACGAGCTGGCGTCGGGCGACCCCGATGCGGCCTTCGCGGCCGCCGACCTGGTCCTCGAGGGCGAGTACCGCGTCGGCCACCAGGAGCAGCTGTACATCGAGAACAACGCGATGATCGCGGTCCCGTCCGCCGACGGCGGCGTGACCATCCACGGCTCGCTGCAGTGCCCGTACTACATCCACGTGGCGCTCAAGACGGGCCTCGGCCTGGACGACCGCCAGGCTCGCGTCGTCCAGGCGGAGACGGGCGGCGGGTTCGGGGGCAAGGAGGAGTACCCCTCGATGATCGCCCTCCACGCCGCGCTGCTGGCGGGCAAGGCGAAGCGTCCGGTCCGGATGATCTACGACCGCCACGAGGACCTCGCGGCGACGACCAAGCGCCACCCGGCCATCGTCCGGCATCGGACCGGGGTGACTCGTGACGGGCGGTTGATCGCGCAGGACATCGAGGTCGTGATGGACGGCGGGGCGTACTGCACGCTCACGCCCGTCGTCCTCTCGCGTGGCGCGATCCACGCCGGCGGCCCGTATCGCTGCCCCAACGTCCGGATCCGCGCCCGGGCGACCCGCACGAACACCCCGCCCAACGGCGCGTTCCGCGGATTCGGGGCGCCGCAGACCGAATTCGCGGCGGAGACCCACCTCAACCGGATCGCCGAGGCACTCGAGCTCAGCCCGCTCGAGATCCGGCGCCGGAACGTCTACCAGGTCGGCGACACCACGCCGACCGGCCAGGTCCTGCGCGGCAGCGTGGCCGGCGAAGAAGTCCTTGAGCGCGCCGCCGAGGCTGCCGAGTTCGAGCGCCTGCGCGGCCGCCACGATGCGGCCCGGGCCGAGCGGTCGGGTTCGGGGACCGTCCCAGGATCGCCGCTGCGGACCGGGCGCGAGCGGGTGGCCAGCGGCGTCGGGCTCGCGCTCGCCTGGCACGGTGCCGGGTTCACCGGCTCGGGCGAGGTCC
This sequence comes from Candidatus Limnocylindrales bacterium, assembly GCA_036758145.1. Taxonomy (GTDB): domain Bacteria; phylum Chloroflexota; class Limnocylindria; order Limnocylindrales; family CSP1-4; genus SPCO01. Next base: position 2,257 of record DAIOXD010000136.1, on the reverse strand, counting down.
GGCTGGCGTCGGTCGCGTCGCTCGAGCTGACCGGGGAGGGCGAGATCAGCATCCTGACCGCCTCGACCGAGATGGGCCAGGGCACCAAGACGATCTTTCCGCAACTCGTCGCGGATGCCCTCGGCGTCCCGTACGAGGCGGTCCGGATCGCACCGCAGGACACCGCGTTCGTCCCCGACTCGGGTCCGACCGTGGCGTCGCGGACCGCGATGGTCGTCGGGGGCCTGCTCATCAAGGCCGCACAGCGCCTGCGGACCCAGGTCGAGGCGGCGAGCGGCGGCACATTCGCGGCGACCTATCGCGACTACGCCCGGTCCAACGGCACGGTTCGGATCGACCAGCGCTTCGAGCCCTATCCGGGGGTCGGCTTCGACGACGTGACCTATCGCGGCGATGCGTACCCCGCATTCGGGTGGGCGGCCTGCGTGGCGGAGGTCGAGGTCGATCTCGATACAGGCGAGGTGCAGGTCCGCGACATCGTCGCGGCGGACGACATCGGCCGGGTCATCCATCCGGTCCTCGCCGAGGGCCAGGTCGAGGGCGGCACGCTCCAGGCGGTCGGCTACGCGACGATCGAGGAGATCAAGCTGCGCGACGGCCGCTACCTCAACGACCGTTTGGCCACGTACATCATCCCGACCTCGCTCGACGCGCCGCGGATCACCACGATCCTCGTCGAGGCCCCCTTCGACGCCGTCCCGCACGGGGCCAAAGGGGTGGGGGAGCTGCCGATGGACGTCGGCGCACCGGCCGTCGTCGCGGCGATCGCGGATGCGACCGGGGCCTGGATCACGGACCTGCCGGCCAGCCCGGAACGCATCCTCGCCGCGATCGCCGGTGTGCCGGCCGTTGCCCCGCTCAGACCCGGGGCCTCAGAGCCGGCCCGCCGATGACCACGTACCACTTCACGGTCAACCGGACGCCGGTCGAGGTCGACGTGCCCGGGATGCGGCGATTGCTCGACGTCCTGCGCGAGGACCTGGCGCTGACCGGGACGAAGGAGGGCTGCGGCGAGGGCGAGTGCGGCGCCTGCACGGTCCTGCTCGATGGCTCGCCCGTCGACTCGTGCCTCGTCCCGATCTGCCAGGTCGAGGGGGCGAGCGTCGCGACGGTCGAAGGGCTCGCGCCGGCGAGGACCGCGAACACCCCGGCGCTCGGCCCTCTCCAGACCGCCTTTCTCGAGACGGGCGGCGCGCAGTGTGGGATCTGCACGCCCGGGATGCTGATGGCCGGCCAGGCCTACATCGACAGCGGTGGTGGCCCCGACGAGGCCGCGATCCGCGACGCCATCGCCGGCAACCTGTGCCGCTGCACGGGCTACACCAAGATCGTCGAGGCCATCGCCCGCGCGGCCGGAACGGTCGCCGCCGATCCACGACCAGGAGGCGCCCCATGAGCCAGGAAACCGACCGGATCGCCGTCCCCACCAACGGCCGCCGGCCGAAGGCCGTCCCGACCGCCGACGGGCCGCCCACGCCGCCCGAACCGCCGGCCCCTGGCATTTCCGACGAGGAGCTGTCGGTCGCCTTCACGCCCAAGCAACTCGCGATCGGGTTCGGCATCCTCGCGTCGCTCGTGCTCATCGTCGCCGGGCGGATGCGACGCCGCTCGGGCCGCTGACCTCGATGCCGGTCGAGCCACCCGTCACGAGCCCGCCCGGGCTGGCCGAGGCGTACGACGCCCTGGCCGATGGGCCGGTCCGACCGATCGCCGGCGGCACCGACCTGATGGTCGCGCTGACCGGCGAGCTGGGTGAGCCGCCAGCGCGGATCCTCGACCTGTGGCGACTCGACGAGCTGCGCGGGATCGCCATCGATGGCGACGTGATCAGCCTCGGTGCGCTGACGACCTATACGGAGATCCGGCGCTCGGCGCTCTGTCGCGAGCATCTCCCCGTCCTGGTCGAGGCGGCCGCGACGATCGGTGCCGCCCAGATCCAGAACCGCGGGACGCTCGGCGGCAACGTGGCCAACGCCTCGCCGGCGGGGGACACCCTGCCCGTCCTGCTGGCCGCCGACGCGACCTTCGTGCTCGGTTCGGCCCGCGGCGAGCGCACGGTCGAGGCCGGCGACTTCTGGCCAGCATACCGACGGACGGCGCTGGCACCGGACGAGCTCCTGCTCCGGATCCGGATCCCGATGTCGGCCGGCCGCGAGCTGCGTTTTCGCAAGATCGGGACGCGCCGCGCCCAGTCGATCAGCAAGGTCGTGATGGCGCTGGCCTGGCGCGACGGCTTCGACGGGTCGCCATGGACCGA
>DAIOXD010000135.1:0-5661 GCA_036758145.1 Candidatus Limnocylindrales bacterium | reverse complement strand
GCCCAGGAGCGTGTCCCGTTCCAGGGTCTTCCCGCCCGCATCTGCTGGCTCGGCTATGGCGAGCGGGCGAGGGCCGGTCTGGCCTTCAACGAACTGGTCCGGACCGGCGAGGTCAGCGCCCCGATCGTCATCGGGCGCGACCACCTCGACGCGGGCTCGGTCGCCTCGCCCAACCGCGAGACCGAGGCGATGCTCGATGGGTCGGATGCCGTCGCCGATTGGCCGCTCCTCAACGCTCTCGTCAACACGGCCGCAGGGGCCTCGTGGGTCTCGATCCATCACGGCGGCGGCGTCGGGATCGGCTTCTCGCAACATGCCGGGATGGTCGTCGTCGCCGATGGCACGCCGCTCGCGGCCCAGAAGCTGGAACGCGTCCTGACCACGGACCCGGCGATGGGCGTCCTCCGCCACGTCGACGCGGGGTACGACCGGGCGATCGAGGTGGCCAACGAGCGCGGGATCCGCGTCCCGATGCTGGACGATCCGACCGACTAAGCCAGCGCCCCGCGCGACGAGCGCTCGGGCGGCCGGCGCGCGGGCTAGCATCGTCGCGTGCTGATCGAATCCGTCCCGAACGTTTCCGAGGGTCGCCGTCTCGACGTCGTCGACCGGATGGCCGAGGCGATCGTGGCGGCCATTCCCGATTCGCGTGATTCGTCTGATTCGGTCTACCTCCTCGACCGGACGAGCGACGCGAGCCACAACCGCTCGGTGTTCACGCTGGCCGGCGAGCACGATGCCGTAGCCGACGCGCTCGAACGGCTGGTCGCCGTCTCGATCCACGAGGTCGACATGGAGACGCATACGGGCGAGCACCCGCGGATCGGCGCGGTCGACGTCATCCCGTTCGTGCCCCTCGCCGCCACGACCCTGGATGACTGCGTGGAACTCGCCCGTTCCTTCGGCCAGCGCCTCGCGACGCGGTTCGGATTGCCCGTCTACCTCTATGCGGCGGCCGCGACCCGGCCCGAGCGGGTCAAGCTGGCCGATGTCCGGCGCGGCCAGTACGAGGGGCTCAAGGGCGAGATCGTCGATCGTGGCCGGGAGCCCGACTTCGGGCCGGCGCGCCTCCACCCCTCGGCCGGGGCGGTCGCCGTCGGGGCGCGGCCATTCCTCATCGCCTACAACATCAACCTCGCGTCGTCGGACGTCGAGCTCGCCAAGCGGATCGCCCGGCGAGTGCGCGAGTCGGGCGGCGGCCTTCCGAAGGTGCAGGCCAACGGTTTCTTCATCGAGGAGCTCGACCGGGCGCAGGTCTCGATGAACCTCCTCGACTTCACCACGACGCCCCTCTGGGTCGTCTGGGAGACCGTCCAGGATGTCGCCGCCGAGGACGGCGTCGAGCTTGCGGAATCCGAGCTGATCGGCCTTGCGCCGCTGGCGGCCTTCCTGGCCGTTGCTGACCGCGCCGGTGCGCCCGGCGAAGACCCCGTCGAGCGACGCCTGGCCGCCGCGGCCGACTTCCTTCGATTGCGCGACTTCTCGCCGATGCAGGCGCTGGAGCTCCGGCTGGAAGCGGCCCGCGCGGGCGATCCGGCGGCTCGGTGATCGACGGCCCCACCGGATGAGCGGCGGTCCGTTCCGGTTGATCCGCGGCGGTCGGAGCGACGACCCGACGCCCGGGCTGCTCATCGTCGGCGCGGCCGAGGTCGTGACGATGGCCGGCGGCATCCGGATGGGCGAGGAGCAGGCCGAGGTCGGGCGCGTGTCCGCGGCCGACGGGGGTGGCCCGCACGCGCCGACCGCCCCGGTCGTGGCCTGCTGGGAGGGGCGTATCGCGGCGGTCGGGCCGCGGGCCGCGACCGAGGCCGCCCTCGAGGCGGAGGGCTACCCGCTCGGCCGGTTCGCCCGACTCGATGCTGGTGGCGGCACCGTGACGCCCGGCCTGGTCGACCCGCACACCCACCTGTTGTTCGGCGGGTCGCGCGCCGATGAGTGGCTGATGCGCCAGCGCGGCGCCGGCTACCTCGAGATCCTCGAGGCGGGCGGCGGGATCCTTTCGACGGTCGCGGCGACCCGGGCCGCCACCACCGACGAGCTGCTGGCGCACGGCCGGCGCTGGCTCGACGAGATGCTCAGCCATGGCGTCACGACGATCGAGGCCAAGTCCGGCTACGGCCTCGACCTCGAGACGGAGATCCGGCTCATCGAGACGGCGTACCGGCTGGGCGAGGAGGGCCCGATCGACATCGTCCCGACCTATCTCGGGGCACACGCGGTTCCGCCCGAATTCCGGTCGAGACCCGAGGGTACCGAGGCGTACGTCCGCTCGATCATCGAGGAACAGCTCCCCGGGGTGGCCGCCCACGGCCGGGCGCGGTTCTGCGACGTCTTCTGCGAGGGCGGGGTGTTCGACCCGGACCAGTCGCGCCGGATCCTCGAGACAGCCGCGGGTTATGGCATGGGACTCCGGCTCCATGCCGACGAACTCGCGCCATCGGGTGGCGCGGAACTCGCCGCGGAACTGGGCGCCTTCTCCGCCGACCATCTGGCGACACCGTCCGAGGACGGGATGGCGGCCCTCGCCCGTGCCGCCACGGGCGCTCGACCGGTCGTCGCGACCGTGCTGCCGGCGACGACCTGGTTCCTCATGAAGGACCACGGCGCCCCGGCCCGGACCTTCATCGAACGCGGCATCCCCGTCGCCCTCGGCACCGACTTCAACCCGGGAACGTCCCCGACGGCGAGCCTGCCGCTGGCGATGACCGTCGCCTGCCTCGAGCTTCGGATGACGCCCGACGAGGCGCTGTCGGCCGCGACGATCAACGCGGCCTGGGCCGTCGGTCTCGAGGAGGAGGTCGGCTCGCTCGAACCTGGCAAGAGCGCCGATCTCGTCGTCTGGCGCGTCCCGAGCTCCACCCAGATCCCGTACTGGCCCGCCGCGGACCTTGCCCGGACCGTGGTCAAGCGGGGTCGGGTGGTCTTCGACCGCGGCTGACCGGCAGGGCTGTCAGACCTGTTTGCCTCTCGATTCGAGCAGCACGGTCGTCGTCTCGAGCGGGAGGCTGGTCGCGGTGACGGAGAGCTTCGGCTGGGTGGTCGCCTCGGCGCCCATCTCATGGAAGAAGCGCTTGAGGGCGTCGGCGCAGTCGGCCTCTTCCTCGCAGATCGGCATCGGCACGACGATCCGCGGGTCGAGCTGGGCGATCAAAGCGGCCGCTTGGGCGGGTGTCAGCGAGCCACCGATCGGGACGCACGCGATGTCGACCGAGCCGATGTCGCCGAGCTTCTCCTCGGACAGCAGATGCCCGATATCGCCCAGGTGGATCGTGTGGACGCCGTCGACTTCGACCGCGAACAGCACTTGCTTGCCGGTCTCGGCGCCGCGGGCATCGTCGCGATAGGTCCGGACGCCCGTGATCAGGACGTCCTTGACCTCGTACTCACCGGGGCCATCGAGCACGAACGCGTCGTCCAGGCTGGAGGGCAGGAGCGTACGCCCGTCGCGCGATGGCTTGCCCTTCGCCCTCGGCAGCGGTCGATCGTCGGGGTGGCTGAAGGTGACGATGTCGCCGCTGATCCCGCGGCCCGTCGGCCCCACGACCGACTGGAACGGATCGCTGACGACGACCGCGTCCCGGCCCCGGATCCGGACGCAGGTCCGACCATACCAAGTGAGTTCCATCCAGCCGATTCTGACACAGCCGGCTCGACCGGCGCTCCACCGGCGGTCCGCGACGACTCAGCCGCCGATGGCGTCGTCCTGCGTCTTGCCGGTGGTGTCGTCCTTGGTCTTGCCGGGGGCGTTGGCGCCGCCCTTGCCGGGCTTCCCGCCGGCCATCCATGACTTCCAACCTGGGTGTGTCGGCCCGACCACCCAAGGTCCACCGGCCCACGGCGGCTTGCCGGGGGCTCGGATCGCGTTGCCATCGACGGTGCTGACGTCGATCTCGGTCCCACCGGTCTCGGTCGTACCGACGACCGTGACGGTCTTGCCAACGTAGGCCTTCAGTGGATCCTTGTCGCCCCAGAACCAGGGCGGACCGTCCGACAGATCCCAGGTCTTGGCGCCGTCGGCGAGCGTGTAGGTCGAGCGGCCGTTGGCGTCCGTGGTCGCCTTGACCGTGCCGTGGGCGGTGACCGCGACCTCGGGAGCCTCCTCAGGCTTGGCCGCATTGCCGGGCTTGGCCGTCTTATCCGGCTTGGCCGTCTTCTCAGGTTGGGACTGGCTGGACGGGTCGGGGGCCGGTGAAGGAGATGCGGCCCACACCGGGATCGCGATGGCGACAGCCGAGATGACGCCCACGACCAGAATGGAGGATCGGCGCGAGATCGTGCGCATGGTCCGAAGTCTCCGACGCTGACCTTGCAACGGAACTTGCACAGGATACGGGCCGGACGGCGGGTGGCCTTTCGCGATTAGCCGATTCCGGTGCACCGCGGAAACAGAAAGACCGGGAGCGCCTGCCCAATCGGCGCTCCCGGTCGAGGGAGGGAGGGATAGAACCGTTGCGGGTTCGTCCAAGCCGTACGGTACGGCGCGCGGATTCAGGGTCGAGACGGCAACCGATTAAGAAAGCGATATCGGCCCCTGGAGAATCGGGCGGTCCCGGTTCGCATGCGACAATCCCGCCCATGTCCCCGACCGATCGGTCCCGCCGTCGGCCACGATCGGCCATCGCGGCGATCGCGATCTGCCTGGCGTTCCTGGCCGGCGCCTGCGGTCCTGCCGGGGCATCCCCGAGTCCATCCGCGACCTCGACCGTGGCCCCCACCCCAGTCGCCTCGAGCGCGCCGCCGGCCGCCTCGAGCTCGGCCGGTGCGCCATCGTCGAGTGCCAACGATCACGCCAACGCGATCTACGACACCGTCGAGTCGCAGGTCGTCGCCATCCGGGGGCTCCAGCCCAAGCAGCCGGTGGCACGCCAGTTCATCGACCAGGCCGAGTTGCGGACGCTCCTGACCCAGATGTTCGACCAGGACACCCCGCCGAGCTACGTGGCCGGAACGGAGCAGCTCTACCGCGCGCTCGGTCTGATCCCGGCCGGGACGAGCCTGCGAACGCTGAGCCTCGACCTGCTCAGCGGCGGGGTCGCGGCCTTCTACCGCAGCGATAAGGGCAAGCTCTATGTCGTCTCGAAGAGCGGCGGAGCCGGCCCGACCGAACGGTTCTACTTCTCGCACGAATACGACCACGCACTCCAGGACCAGAACTCCACGATCTTCAAGGACTTCGACAAGGTCCTCGACCAGAGCGACGAGCTGCTCGCCCGACAGTCGATCTACGAAGGCGACGCGACGCTGGTCATGACCCAGTGGGCCGCCGCCAACCTGAGCCCGTCGGAACTCCTCCAGGTGCTCGCCTCCGGCACCGACCCGGCGGCCCAGGCGTCCGTGGCGGCCGCGCCGGCGATCCTGCGCGAGACCCTGACCTTCCCCTACACGGTCGGCTGGCCCTACGTCACCAGCGTCCAGGGGGTGGGCGGCTGGCCCGCCGTGAACGCCTACTTCTCGAAGATGCCCAAGTCGACCGAACAGATCATGCATCCCGAGAAGTACACCGCCGGCGAAGCCCCGGTCGCGGTGACCCTGCCGGCCGACCTGGCGACGCGCCTGGGATCCGGTTGGACCGTCCCGCTCCAGGACACGTTCGGGGAGTTCCAGACCGGGATCTGGCTGCGCGAGGCCGGTGTCGCCGCCGCCGACGCGACGGCCGCGGCG